>JAYVWQ010000297.1:0-3019 GCA_043785945.1 Akkermansia sp. | reverse complement strand
CTTGAAGCCGTGGCCAATCCGCTCGTCTCCACTCTCTTCCCCAAAAACCGCACGCACTATCTGAACATCCTCCACGCGAGCTGGCCCGCCGGTCTCGTCCTTGGCGGTCTCGTCGGCTGGATTCTTGGCGACGGTCAGCAATGGAGTTGGAAGCTGCAACTCGGTCTGTTCCTTGTTCCGACCGTGCTCTACGGCATCGCGTTCTTCGGTCAGCACTTCCCCAAATCCGAGGCTTCGGCCAAGGGGTTGAGCGTGGGCGACATGCTCAAGGATGTTGGCATTATGGGAGGACTGGTGGCCTGCGCACTTCTGACCTTGTTTTTCAAGACGGCTCTGAATCTTGACTCAGACACTTCCTATGTGATCGGTGGCATTCTGATTGTGGTTCTCGGCATCATTGCCCGGCAAACTGGTCAGATTTCCCTGGAACGTTTTGGCGTCCTGATCGCCGTGACGTTGATCGCCATTTTCATCGGCCAGACTCTCCACCTTCAGGGAACAGCGGCCCTGACACTTTCGATTGCTCTCTTGTGTGGCCTTGCGGCCACGCTCGGTTCCTCAATCGGGGCTGGCCTGTTGTTTATTCTCTTCATCACGCACGCTCTCATCGGCGCGGTGGAACTGGGCACGGATGGCTGGATTCAAAACATCACCGGCAACATCCTCACCTCGAAGGAGGGCAAGATTCTCTTCGTGTTCACTTCTCTGGTCATGTTCTCGCTCCGCTTCTGCGCCCACTTCATTGAGAAGAGCCTGAAGATTTCCCCCATTGGCCTGCTCTTCATCTGCTCCATCCTGGCGGTCATCGGGTTGCGCCTGGTCAGCGGCATCGAGACCTTTGCCGGCGCGATGATCGCGCTGGCTGTGTATGCGCTGGGCAAGACCTTCTTCTGGCCGACCATGCTGGCCGTGGTCGGAGATCGATTCCCCCGCACCGGGGCCATCGCCATGTCCATCATGGGCGGCATCGGCATGATGTCCGCCGGCCTGCTCGGCGGCCCCGGCCTCGGTTACGCCAAGGATCGTTTCACCACCGAGCATCTCACCGCCACCAACCCGGCCCTCTACGAGCAATACAAGGCTCCGACCTCGAGCAAGTTCCTCTTCCTCAAAGAAGTGACAGGACTCGACGGCACCAAGCTCTCCGAAGCGCAGCACGCCGTGACCAAAACGCCCGACCAGAAGGCCGTGGCGGACGCCAGCATCATCGGCGACCGCAAGACGCTGAAGGCGGATTCATACATCCCGGCCGCGATGGCTGGCATCTTCCTGCTGCTGTTCCTCTACTTCAAAACTAAGGGCGGCTACAAAGTCGTCCATATCGAAGGCGGTTCGGGCAAAACCCACTGAACTTTTCCAATGTCACGAAAGGCGGCGCGTCATCGCGCCGCCTTTTTCGTTTTCTGGAACGGTGCGTTTGATCTCCAGCCTGGGGGAGTGATGTCTCGCGAAGCAGACGAAGGAGGCGAAGGGAGCGAAGAATTTTGTTGGCAGCGAGACGGGAGGGTTTGTTTCAGAACGCGCCGGCTTCCCTGTTCTGCCTCTGCGCCTGGGCGGATTGGCGAAGACACGCTTTGGCATAAAACTTCCCCCCTTCGCCTTCTTTGCGTCCTTCGCGAGACTCTTCACCGCCCGCCGCTGCGCATCCACGGATTGGTCGTGCGCTTCACATACTGGCGGAAAGCTTTTTCCCCCAGCACTTCCTTGAAGGCCCGCTGCGCCTCCGTCGAGATGGCCTGGTAAGCCGCATCGCGTTGCTGCGTCGTCAGACTCGGGTTGGCATCGATCTGCGCCTGCTGCTCGGCGATGGGCTGTTTGAACTGGTAAAGCTCCGCCGCCACGCTGGCCGGCAGATTGAAGCGCGAGGTCACGCGCGCCAGTTCGCGGTAGTCCGGGTCCTGCGCGCGCTGCCACTCGGAGTAGCGCGCCTCGCCCAGCGTTTCGCGCGCCTGCTGTTGATACTGATTCCACTCGGCGCTGCCGAGGGGCGGCAGCGAGCCGTGGAATTTCGCCTCCGCTTCACGCTGCAAATCATAGAGCTTCAGGAATTCTGCCTCGCTCGCGTTCATGCCGTAGGTGCTCTCCCGCACGCGCGCCGCCGAGTCCGAGAACCACAGGTCATATTGCTGGCGCTCTTCCGGCGTGAACAGCGGCGTGAGCGCCGCCTCCTTCTGCTGACGCACGCGGGCCAGGTCCGCGCTGCTCACCGTGGCTTCGCCCTCTTCAAGTTGCTGTTCGAGCAGGGAGCGATCTTGATCCGCGAACTGGTCCAGCACCATCCGCACCTGCGCGCGCTTCGCTTCCGGCAGAAAGCCGAGCCGTTGGCCGTGATAATCATCCTGGCCCTGCACGCGCAGCCGTTCCCCAACCAGGTCGATGCCGAGCAGCTCGCGGATGACTTCGCGCTTCTCAAAATCCAGCGCGCGCTGCTGCTGCCAGGCGGCGCGCTGCTCCGTGCCTTCCCATAATTCCTGCTCCAGCGGCTGCCAGTATTTCACGTCCTGGGTGCGCGGGTTGGCCGCCTGCATCCGGGGCGCGAGCAGCTTGTCGATGTCGGCGATGATGATGTCGCGGATGGTCTGCTCCGGGCAGCCGATGGCCCGCAGGCGCGTGATGTAGGCGCGGTAATCTTCCGACTCCAGTTGCGCCCAACGGAACTCGTTCGTGGCCCCAATCGTCACCGTATTGGTCACAATGGTCAGGGGCGTGGAGCGTGCGACCGGCACGTAGTTCGTGACGAAGACGACGCGAGGTTCACCGCCGCCCTTGGCGAAATAGTGCGCTAGGAAATAACTGCCCGCCGCGAGCCAGGCGGCGTTGAGCAGCAGGAACAGCAAAAATGAGCGTGCCGATTTCAAGAGCGGCGCAGTGTAGCGAAACCAGCCGCGAGGGCAACTGTGACGGTGTGCAACACTGTTGTGGTAGCAACTGTCTTAAAGAGAGAGTTGGAAGGAGGAGCATTTGAGGAGGAGGTTGGCCAATTCGGCGAGTTTGCGCATGAGGGCGACCAGCGCGACTT
>JAYVWQ010000296.1:0-3311 GCA_043785945.1 Akkermansia sp. | reverse complement strand
GAGATTCACGCCTACAGCGACAACAAGGATGAGGCGGCTACCTTGGCGAACAAAGTGGCCGAGGTCTATGCCAAGGTGCGTGCCGAACAGCGTGGGGACCGGGTCAAGGGCGGCGTGGTGGCTCTACGGAAGCGACTGGACACGCTGGATTTGGAAATCACCAACATTCAGGCCCGAGTCAACAGGCATAGGTCGGAGTTAAAAATATCCGACACCGAGGCGTTCGGTAACATGCCCACACCCAGCTTGAGTTCGGAAAACCTGAGAATTCTGAACACGGGCTTTTTTGAAGCATCACGCAATTTCGTCACTGCCAGCAACATTTATGCGAAAATGGCGGCCCTCACCCGCGAGCAACTCAAGGATGCGGTCCTGACTCAAGTGAGTGACGCGCGTCTCTCTGAGTTGATCGGTCAAGAAAACAGCACCGAACAGAAATTAGAGACCCTCAGGGCAGGGCAGTTGGGGGGCGAGCATCCTGAGGTTCGTACTGCTACCGAATTGCTAAAGACGGTCCGCAAGCAGTTGGACGGTGCTCTCACCGGACTACTTTTCGGCCTGAAGACAAAAATGGAAACGGAGCAGGCTTTCGCTGCTCATTGCCGAGCCCAGCTCGATGAAGCCACGCAGAAGGATCTGTTGGCCTACGCCAAGACCCGGCCCTACTACGAGGCTAAGGATGAACTGGCGCAGCAAAAACTCTGGCGTGAACAGCTCTACAAAAACATCATCGCCACCGAGACTGATCAACTCATGCCCTACGTGGGCACGGTCCAAAAAATTGAGGATGCGGAAGCCAATCCAGAGCCATTCCGTCCCAACAAAAAACTCAACATCGGCTTAGGCTTGGGCATCGGACTGCTCATCGGCATCGGGTTGGCCTTCTTCATCGAGTATCTCGACACGAGCGTGAAGACGATTGACGACGTGGAGCGCGCCCTTCAAGCAGCGGTGCTGGGAGTCATTCCGCAGAACGTCGGTCTGCTCATCGACGAAGGCCCCGACAGCCCCCACGCTGAAGCTTACCGCGTCCTTCGCACCAATGTGCTTTTCAGCCGGAAAGATCCGAAGCTCAACTCCCTCACTGTGGTCAGCGGCGGCGCGGGCGAAGGCAAGTCCACGACCATCTTCAATCTCGCCACCGTCTTCGCTCAGAACGGCCAGCGCGTGCTCATTATCGACTCCGATCTGCGCCGCCCCAGCCTGCATAAATGTCTGCGTGTTTCCAACGGTCTGGGCCTGACCAACTTCCTCCTCAAGCAGAACACGCTGGAAGAAGTGATTCAGACGACCTCGGTGCCGAACATGGACTTCATGCCCAGCGGACGGCTGCCCAGCAGTTCGCTCGGCATTCTCAGTTCCATGCAGATGAAAGAACTGATCCGCGATGTGAAACGTCGGTACGATTTCGTGTTCTTCGATTCACCTCCGATCATGGGGGTGAGCGATGCATCCATCTTGGCCAGTGAAGTGGACATGGTCTTGCAGGTCATCCAGTACCGCCGCTACCCACAGCCCATGACCATCCGTGCCAAGCAGATGATTGAAAAAGTCGGGGGAAATCTCCTCGGCATCGTGCTCAACAACATCAATGTGTCACAAGACGAGAACTACTACTACTACAGCGGCTACTACTACGATTACTACTCGAAGGGCGAATACGCGGATAAGGATGGAGAAAAGAAGGCTGCGGCCTCCTCTGACCCCAAGGCGGCAAAGGTCGAGATTAAATCCAAATTCTAATTGTCGCCCCACGCCCACGACTGTTAAGGACTCACGCACATGACTTGGAAGGATATTGTTTCTGCACTGGGATTTTTGCTGGTCGTCGCAACGTGGAATGGTTGCGAAACCAACGCTGCTAAACCGCCGCCCATTAGTTGTTCCACCGACGATATTCGCACCGGTGACACCCTGACGATCAGTTTGTTGGACATCCCTGAACCTATCGTGGAGAAGCAGTTTCAAGTGCGCAGCGACGGCAACATCAACCTGCCTTACAACCTCACGTTCAAGGCCGTGGGCAAGAAATTCGGAGATTTTGAGCAGGAGGTGCGTAGCAGTTACGTGGAGAAGAAAATCTTCCGTTCGGTCACCGTGGTCGTGAAACCCGGCGACCGTTTTTACACCGTAGATGGGGAGGTCAAATCACCGAGCCGTCAGTTTTATAACGGCGAGACCACTGTGTTGCGGGCCATCGCGACATGTGGTGGTTTCACGGAATTCGCCAGTCGCGCTAAGGTGAAAATCACCCGCCACACAGGCGACGACGAAATCGTGGACTGCAAGAAGGCAATCAAAGACCCGAAGAAGTACGACCGCCCCATTTGCCCGGGTGATTATATTTCCGTGCCACGCAGCTTGTGATCCAACTCCAGATTCTTTCTGGCCAGCAGGCGGGCAACGACATCGTTGTCCGCCGTTTTCCTTTTACGTTGGGACGCGATGCAGATGTGGATCTGCAAACGACGGATGATGGCGTCTGGGATCGTCATCTGACCATTGAGTTTCAACGTGGCAAGGGTTTCCAGTTTTTTGCCCAGCAGGGCGCGCTATTGCTGGTGAACGGAGAACGAATCGAGACCGGATTGTTGCGCAACGGAGACCAGTTGGAACTCGGCCTAATGCGGCTACGCTTCTGGCTCGCCCGCAGCGAGCAGCAGCGTCTACGCTGGCGCGAAGCGATCATTTGGACTGCGCTCATTGCTTTGTTTGGGCTGCAAACCGGAATAATTACCCTGCTTTTGCGATGAGTTTTTTGCTGGCAGAAGATTGTTCCATAATTTCCAAGAAAGATGTTGCACCCGAAAAGTTTGTTGCTATCTTCCGCGCTCCATTCCGGGCAACTGGAAGGACAGCATTTTACGGCAGGCCGATAACTGACGACCCCACCGGGCGCAGGATTAATGGTCTGACTGCTCCAGGCTGTGACTTGGGAAGGGTTTGATTTTTATGCCAGTGAAGACATTTAGACCGCTGACGCCGTCCACGCGATACATCACCATCGCGTCGTTCGACGAGATCACGAAGACGACGCCTGAGAAGAGCCTCGTCGAGACGCGCAAAAAGTCTGGCGGCCGTAATCATTACGGGCGCATGACGGCTCGTGGCATCGGTCGCGGCCACAAGCAGAAGATTCGCATCGTTGATTTCAAGCGCAATAAACATGGTGTGGAGGCAGTCGTCTCCGCGATTGAGTATGATCCGATTCGTACAGCTCGGCTCGCCTTGGTTCAATATGCGGACGGCGTGAAAACCTACATCATCGCGCCGAACGGTCTTGGAGTTGGTGCGAAATTGATGAGCGGCCC
>JAYVWQ010000295.1:0-7412 GCA_043785945.1 Akkermansia sp. | reverse complement strand
CTCCAGGAAGAGAGCAAGTCGCTCCCCTTCGGCGCCGTGTGGGATTACTACTGCGAAGCCAAAGGCGTCCCCGTCGGCGAAGCCTGGCTGGCGGAGGTGAAGGGGTATGAGAAAAGTGTTCTGAGCAAACGACGCTAAACACGAGAGAGGGAAGAATGAATCTCCACGACTATCTCATCGACCACTCAGGATTTGACTGGCCCAAGTTGCTTGAACACTGGCAATGGCGATTGCCTGCGAAGTTCGAGGTCTGGCTTGTGAATCGGTTTGGCGACTTGTTCCTCATCCTCGATGACGGCTCGGTGCATCGTCTTGATATTGGCGACGGCGTCTTGACGAAAGTGGCGGAAAATCGGGACGACTTCTGCAAGAAGGCTGACGACGCGGATACGGCCAGCGACTGGCTTATGATTCCGTTGGTTGACCGATTGGTTGCAGCAGGCAAGACGCTGCAACCCGGTCAGTGCTACTGCTACCGATTGCTCCCGATTCTTGGTGGTGGCTACGGAGTTGATGACTTTGACATCAAAGACGTGGCGTTTCTCTATGCGGCATCTGGTCCGATTCACGAGCGCATCAAAGACCTGCCGGACGGAACGCAGATTGAATTCAAAATCGTTGATTGATGTCGCTCCCCCTCCTCCAACTCACCTCCGTCACCAAATCCTTCGGCGCGGTGCGCGCGCTCAAGGGCGTGTCGTTCGACCTGCGGGCGGGCGAGGTGCATGCGTTGCTCGGCGAGAACGGCGCGGGCAAGTCCACACTCATCAAGGTCATCACCGGCGCGCACCAGCCTGACGGCGGCACCATCGAAATCAACGGTCAGCGCGTCGCGCAGCTCACGCCCGCCGCCGCGCACCGGCTCGGCATCGCCTGCATTTACCAGCAGCCCGCGTTGTTTCCCGACCTGAGCGTGGCGGAGAACATCGGCCTGCGGCTGGAGAAGGTGCGCCCGTTGGCGCGGGTGAACTGGGCGGCGCGACGCAAACTTGCGGATGAATTGCTCCAGCGCATCGGGGCGAACATTTCTCCTGACACGGAAGTCCGCTCGCTCTCCATGCCGGAGCAGCAGCTTGTGGAAATCGCCTGCGCGCTCGGCGCGGGCGCACGCATCGTGATCATGGACGAGCCGACCGCTTCGCTGACGCAGAAGGAAGTAGAGTTGCTCTTCGCCGTCGTGCGCGATCTGCGCGCCCGCAGTGTCGGCGTCATCTACATCTCGCATCGCCTGGAGGAAATCGTCGCGCTTGCGGATCGCGTGACGGTGCTGCGCGATGGTGAGAGCGTGGGGACGCGCCTTGTTCGTAGCAGTCGAGGTCACGAGGCTCTGACTGAAAACGCGGAGTGCGGAGTGCGGAGTGCGGAATCTGATCAGAGCCTCCTGACGTCGGCTGCTACATTGACGGAATCCGAACTCATCAAGCTCATGGTCGGCCGCGAGGTCTCATCCATTTTCCCGCCCGCCGAGAGCGAGCCGGGCGCGGTCGTCCTATCGCTTAACAACCTCGGCTGCACCGCCAGCGGGGTGAAGAACATCACGCTCGACGTGCGGGCCGGCGAAGTTGTCGGCCTCGCGGGACTCGTGGGCGCGGGACGCACGGAACTGGCGCGCGTGCTCTTTGGAATCACTCCGGCGGACGCCGGCGAAATCATTCTCCACGGTCAGCGCATCACCATTCATTCGCCGCAGGAAGCGGTGGTGCATGGCATCGCTTACGTGCCGGAAGATCGCCGACGTCACGGCGTGATTCTCGAAATGCCCATCGCGGCGAACATGACGATGGCGGTTCACGAACAGATTTTTCCCGGCGCGTGGCTGCGCTTCGGCGCGGAGCGGCAGCTTGCGCTGGAGTTCATCCGCGATCTCGACGTGCGCACGTCCGGCCCCGACGCGCCCGGCGGTTCGCTCTCCGGCGGCAACCAGCAGAAAGTTTCCCTGGCGCGCTGGCTGGCCACGAAACCCAAGGTGCTCATCCTCGACGAACCGACGCAAGGCGTGGACGTGGGTGCGAAAAGTGAAATCCACAAAATCATCCGCACGCTCGCGAAGCAGGGGATGGCGGTGCTGCTGATTTCCAGCGACCTGCCCGAAGTGCTCGGCATGAGCGACCGCATCGCCGTGCTGCGCGGCGGCACCATCACCGCGATGCTGCCGGGCGGGAGCGACGCGCATGAGGTGATGAGCGCGGCGTTGGGGAAATGACGAATGACAAATATCTAATGACGAAAGAAATCCGAAATTCAAATGACGAATGGTGTGATCGCGCTGGCCGAGTGCGGTTGGTGCCTGGTCATTTCCTCGTCATTCGTCATTCGCCATTCGTCATTTTTCACGGAGGCACTCCGTGAAACGCCACTTCCGCGAACTCTCCGTGGCCGCTGCGCTGGGCGTGATGCTTCTGCTGCTCGCCGTGTTCGCGCCGAACTTTTTCGAGCCGCAGCCGTTGCTCTCTCGGCTCACCGCTGCTGCGCCGAAGCTCGTCCTCGCGTGCGGCGTGGCGCTCGTGATCATCGCGCGACAGATCGACATTTCCATCGGCTCGCTCTTTGCCGTGTGCGGAACGTGCGCGGGTCTGGCGGCGGCGGCCAAGTTGCCGTGGCCGGTCGCGATGCTCGCGGCGGTGGGCGTGGGCGCGCTCGGTGGTGCGCTCAATGGCGTGCTCGTGGCCGCGCTGCGGTTGCCGAGCATCGTCGTGACGCTCGCCACGATGGTCACGATGCGCGAGGCGTTGCGGCTCGCGCAGCAGGGCGTGTTTATCAATCTGCCGGACGGCGCGCAATGGTTCGGTCTGCCGATGACGGCGGGACAGTTCACCGTCTGCGGCGTCGCGCTCGGCCTGCTCGTGCTGATGGCCTTCGCGATGAAGAATCTTTCCGCCGGACGTTTCGTGTATGCCGTCGGCTCGGACGCGGAGGCCGCGCGGCTGGCGGGCCTGCGTCCGCAGCTCACGACGTTTCTCGTCTTCGTGCTCATGGGCGCTCTCACTGGACTCGCCGCCGTGCTCAACATGGTGCAGTCGCCGCAGGTCGATCCGAACAGCGGACGCGGCCTCGAACTCGAAGCCATCGCCGCCGCCGTGGTCGGCGGCGTGGCGGTGAGCGGCGGACGCGGCAAGCTCTGGGGCGTGCTCGCGGGGTTGCTGTTGCTCGTGTGCATCGGCCCGGCGCTGACGTATGTCGGTGTGAAACCGTATTGGGAGAAGGCCATTCAAGGCGCGATCATTCTGCTCGCCGTCGTGGCGGACGGGGTGAGAAGCAGGAAAGGAGTGAACCACGGATGAACACGGATAAACACGGATGGAAGCATTGGCTGCTCCGCCACGAAACCATCCTGCTCGTGCTGCTCGTCGTCGAGGTGTTCTACTTCACCGTCGCGGGCCGGCGCTTCAGCACGGCGGACAATGTGGCCAACATCGTGCGCCACTCGGTCGAGATCGGGCTGCTCGCGCTGGTGATGACGCCGATCATTCTCACGGGCGGAATTGATCTGTCGGTCGGATCAATGCTCGGTCTGTGCGCGGTGCTGTTCGGCAAGCTCTGGCGCGACGCGGGACTGCCGCCGTGGGCGGCGGGTGTTTGCACGCTCGGCATCGGTGCGCTGTGCGGCGGGTTCAATGCGCTGCTCATCACACGGCTGCGCTTGCCGCCACTCATCGTCACGCTGGGAACTTTCTCGCTCTTTCGCGGGCTGGCCGAAGCCATCACGCAAGGCACGGATGCGTTCACAAATTTCCCGCCGTCGTTTCTTTTTCTCGGCACGGGACAAGTCGCGGGCCTGCCGACGCAGGCGTGGATTCTTCTCGCAGTGGCGGTGGGTGTCTGGCTGCTCGTGCATCGCACGACGTTCGGGCGTTCGTTCCGCGCCATCGGCTTCGCGCCGGAAGGAGCGCGCTACGCGGGACTGCCGGTGCAGCGACGACTGGCGATGGTTTATGTGTTGGCGGGCGTGGTCGCAGCGCTGGCGGCGCTCACTTACACGGCACGCTTTGGCACCGCGAAGGCGGACGCGGGCACGGGCTACGAACTCTTCGCCATCACCGCCGTGGTGCTGGGCGGCACGAGCATCTTCGGCGGCGTCGGCTCGGTGCTTGGCACGCTGCTCGGCGTGGCGGCGGTGGCGGTGTTGAGCAACGGACTCACGCGCGTGCCCGGCGTCATGAACATCGCCAGCGAACTTTCCGGGATGCTCACCGGTGCGCTGCTGCTGCTCGCGCTCGCCAGCGGGCTGCTGCCAAAACTTCTCGCCGCGTGGCGCGCACGACGGCAATCTTCCGCGAAACCAATTGAACCCAAACTGACATGAAACGCATCGCCTTGTTCCTCGCGCTCGTGGCCGTCGCTTTTTTCACGGGCTGTAACAAATCGGATTCCACCGGCAGTTCGCCCGCCACGGGTGGCGGCAAAAAAATCACCGTCGCGCTCATGCCCAAGTCGAAGGGCAACGCCTACTTCGTCTCGTGCAAGCAGGGCGCGGACGCGGCGGCGAAAGAACTCGGCGTGGAACTCATCTTCGACGGACCGACGACACCCGACCCGGCCAAGCAGAACGAGATCATCGAGAACTGGATTACGCTGGGCGTGGATGTCATCGCCGTCGCTTGCGAGAACAAGGAGGGCATTTCCACCGCGCTCCGCAAGGCGCAGCAGAAGGGCATCAAGGTCATCACCTACGATTCCGACGCGATGCCGGACGCGCGCTCGTTCTTCGTGAACCAGGCCACGCCCGAGGGCATCGGCTACGGCTTGATGGACGAGGCCGCGCGCCTGTGTGGCGAGGACGGCGAGTTCGCCATCATCACCGCGAGCCTCACCGCCGCGAACATGAACGAGTGGCAGAAGCACATCGAAGCTCGCCGTGCGTCGAAATATCCCAAGATGAAAATGGTCGCGCTGCGTCCATGCGACGATCTGAAAGACAAAGCGCAGGCCGAAGCCACCACGCTCCTCAGCGCGAATCCGAATCTAAAACTCATCATGGCCATCTGCTCGCCCGCCGTGCCTGGCGCGGCGGAAGCCGTGAAACAGGCGGGCAAGACCGGCAAGGTCAGCGTCATCGGCCTCGGTCTGCCGAGCGAGAACAGGAAGTATGTGAAGGAAGGCGTGACCCAGAGCGTGATTCTCTGGAAGACCACCGACCTCGGCGCGCTCACCATCCGTGCCGCGCACGCGCTGGCAACCGGTTCGCTCAAGCCCGGCGACAAAAGTTTCAAAGCCGGTGCGATGGGTGAATTTGAAATTCAGGGCGACAATATCCTGCTCGGCAAGCCCTTCGTGTTTAACAAGGACAACATCGACGGGTTTGATTTTTGAACGACATGGAAATGTCGCGCTACCTCAGCATGAAGACGAGTCACGAACTCGAAGCCGTTACCTCCGAGCGGCGCACCCCCCTATTCAATTCGCATTTGGCGGAATCCGAATTCTCCAACGGTGAACTACAAAGCGAGCGAAGCATTCACCTCTGTTCTGTGCGAGGAGCACCGAAGTCGAATGGGTGATTGCGGCCCGCCGCCGCAACCAGAATTCATGGAGTCACGGGGCTTCGCCGAAACTGACCCGCACGCCTGTCGCGTGAAACACCAGGCAAATGGAACCTTCAATCACAGCCTTGCGCCCGGTGGCTTTGTGCAAGCACCACAGGTCGTTTTCTTCCACAAGCCTATGCATTCGGTCGGGAAGTTGGGTGCAGGCGAAGCGAGTTCCGCCCGACGCCTTTGAGATTGCGGCGATGATTTCCGCGCGCGGATTGCCGAACTGCTTGCGGTGATTCGAGAAAATCACGACTTCCGGTCCAACCATGCGTGCGATTTCAAACGCGAACAGTTCGGCATCCGAGTCGTCGCTCGTGCCGGGCAGTCCGCCGTGGTGAGGGAACACGAGCACGGAAGCCGCTGGCTGGACCTTTCGCTTCTTCCACTCGTCGAGACAATCGAACTCGATGTCACCACCGAGCACGACTGATGACTTCGGGCCGTGTGACACACGGATGGCGGCGCTCATGGAGTTGGAGGTGTACCGTCTTCCGGACGCAGACTTTCCACCAACACCCGAAAGAGCCTTTACGTCGGGAGGATGCAGCACCTCGATGGTAGCTCCCCTCCGCCTAATTTGCGTGCTGGTCGTGAGCGCGGGGATGATTCGTGTGCCTGCACGCTGGCTGGCTTCGGCTAGCGCATAGCGCAGTTGCTCGAACACCGCAGAATCCTTGGACGAGTCGGGATTCAGCAACACCTCCCCGATGTGCAGACTCTTATTCATCAGCAAAGTCTCAGCGCCACCAATGTGGTCAGCGTCGGCGTGCGAGAGGAGCATCGTCTGCACACGTTTTACGCCGGCAGCTTCCAAATGACGCGCAACGTGCGCGCCTTTTCCGGTGTCGAAGACGACAGTGCCGCCTTCGTCGTGGAGCACTGCCGCGCTCCCGTGGCCGACATCAAGGACGACCAAGAATGGTTTTGGCTTTTTTGAGGGCATTCGCGTCGGGCAGTTCGAACTTGTCGAAGAACAGGTCTTCCTGGCGTGCGGCTTCGATGTTCACTTGGGCAATCAGCATGTGGCCGGGCTTCACCGCCGCCTGAAATTTCTTGGGAACCAAATCCAGCGGGAAGCCAACTTCCTGCGAAGCGTTCCATTGGCTCATCAGAACCTTCACGACTTTGGTCGCACCGCGCAGGTCGATGCGCTGCACGGTCATGATAGTTCGGTGCGGAATGCGCTCGTTAGATGGGTGATGTTCTCGAACTTCACGGTCGGCCTGCAGGAGCGCTGCTTGGAGAGTCAAATGCGTCAACTCGGTTGAGTGGACGAGGGCCGGCACCCAGCGACGACTGCGGCGCAATGAATCGTCGGCGTCGTTGTTCTCATACGCAGTAAGCACGATTCCGCCGACTCCGATGTGATAGCTCTCCGCAACGGCTTGCGCTCCAAAATAGGGCGCGTAATCACCGTGCTCAAACAACCGATGGTCGCACACCAGGAGTTCAATCTTCTCAGCGGAGAAGAAGTTCGGCAGAGCTTTGAGTTCAGGTGCGCGCCCCGTCACGGGCACTGCAACGCCGTGACAGAGCCTCACCAAACCGCACAAGCGTTCACGCTTGCGCGCATTGTCCTCAAAGACCGCGACGCGTCGGTTGGATAACGTGATTGAAGGCATACTACGTTTTCATTGGGAGGGTTATGGTGAAGGCTGCGCCTCCAAGCTCGCCGTGGGCTTCGGCTTGGACACTGCCGCGCAATTCTTCAACGACATCTTTCACGATGGCCAACCCAAGTCCTGTGCCTTTGTCCGTGGTTGTTTTTCCGGCCTGCCAAATTTCCTCAATCGCCAACTTCGTGATGCCGGGACCGTTGTCTTGAACTTTGATGGAGACCGTTCCGCCAGAAATCCTCGTTTGGATGTGAATCCGACGTGG
>JAYVWQ010000294.1:0-13969 GCA_043785945.1 Akkermansia sp. | reverse complement strand
GACTGCGAGAAAGGTGCTGTTCAACGCGCTCTCCACGCTCAGGGTGAAGTTGGTTTCCACGCCGAGCAGCATTTTAAGGAGATGCGGCCCGACCAGCATGGTGAGAGCGATGCTCAACATCAGGAAGAAACCAAACAGGCTGAGGACCACGAGCGAAATGTGGTTCTGCATGGGCGCGAAGCAGGCTTGTTTCCAGGCGCGGCGGAGGAGCGCGCGCAGGGAAGTTTCATGCAGGCCGAGCACGGCGGCGTTTTGGTAGAAGGCGAAGGTCCACGCAGTGGGGAGAAGTATTTGGGCCACGATGGGGAAGAGGAACAGCCCGGTGGATTGAATGATCGCCTGCGCCGCAGCGGTGCGAAGGAGTGCGGAAAATTTCAGCGGTCCGTTGTTCTCGCCGGCGATTTGTGCGCGCAGTCGCGCGGCGAAGATGGACTGGCAGAGTTTCATCCACACGAAGAGCGCGGCCAGACCGAGCGCCCCGCCGACGAGATGTTTTTCCGCCAGCCCGCTGCGGCTCATGTCCGACCAGAAGAACAACACGGCCAGCACGAATGGAACCGCACCCAGGTAATAGCAGAGCAGGGTGGCGGGCGACGCGAGGCGCAGCGTGTGCATGGCCTCTTCCAGCAGGTCGAGCGCGCCGAGCGTGGAGTTGGGATCGCGGCGTTTCATCGTCCGTTCCACCATTTGTCGATCCACACCGTACCCTCGTGATACTGCGAGGGGATCGAAAGCAGCACCGCGCCCACGAAGTAGAAAAAGAGGAATACGATGGCGAGTCCGATGGTGGCGTGAGCGAGCGGCGCAAGCTTGGTGAACGAGGATGATTTGGCGACCACCTGCACGGTCAGCTTCCGCAAGCACGCGGCGCAGATGACGCGGTCGTCGTGCTCGGTGATGCACTCGCGGCAGTAGAACTGCCGGCACTCGGGGCAGCGCGCCACCGCTTCGCGGAGCGAGTGATGAAAGCAGCGTTGATGGAGGAGCGCGGCCATGTTCAGGCATCCAGTATGGGCGGCAAATTGAGCGGCGAAGTCAGGGGTGCCGGCGGCTCCAGTTGCGCAGCCATGATGAGCGGTTCCACGCGCGCGATAAATTTCCGCGCGGCGCGAACGCGGTTCAGCGCGCCGAGCCGTTCCATTTGGACGGCGGTGCGGATGTGGCAGGCACAGGTGGGGCCGAGCATCAGGTTGATCAACAAGGCGACCGCAAACGGTGCGGCCAAGCTCGCCACGACGAGGGCCGCAGAACCATTGAGCATGAGCGCGATGATGAGGAAGAACGCGGCGCTGCCGCCCCAGACGGCGTTCCAGATTTTTCCCGTGTGCGTGCGCCGCAAGATCACGGCCTGGATGTCGGGAAAGAAAAAGCGGCGATATGTTTCCGTCCAAGTCTGGCCGCGCACGAGGAGCACATGGTCCGCAGCCAGCCAGACGCGCGAGTAGCTGGTCCAAGTCAGGCCGCGTCCGGGGAGTTTTTGGTAGGAAGATTGGCTCACTGGAAAAAACCTTCCTTGGTGGCCATGAAATAAAACAGCACGCCCCATCCAGCCAATGTGACCAGGGCGAACGCGATGGCAAAGAGGAGGCGGAACTTTTTTCCACGCGGCACCAGACTGCCCGGTTTTCGCCAGCCGATGACCGCAAGCAGAATGGCAGCGGGCGCGGTGAACAGGGAAAACCACGCGAGCACAAGTGTGGCGACGGGCAGCACGGCCACGCTTAGCGCGATGTTGTCCCAGAGCACGCGGCGGTTTTCCAAAGTGGGGAGCGTGCCCTTGCGTTGGCCCGCTTCCACGCACGACGGGCAGAAATGCTGACCTGGCAATTCCACGTCACATAGCGCGCAAATGAATCGCCCGCAGGCGTCGCAGGGAACATGCGCGGTCTTCTGCGGATGATAGAAGCACGCGGCCTGTCCCGCATCGGTGATGGGGCCGCCGGTCGCGCCGCGCGGGGCGGGCCGCAGCAGCGCGGGAAAGGCGCGCCCGAGCAGCGACACATTACAGACAGGACAGGGGAGGAACGAGGTCGCATTCACCAGCGACGGCGGCAGCGGCGTGGCGCAATGGGGGCAGTTGAGAACGGCGGCGTTCAACACTTTTCAAGGCTGCGGTTTGTAAATCACGCGCGTGTTGCACATGTGATCGTGGAGGCCACGCTTCTGCGCATCAAAGGCGACGATGACGTAACCCAGATCGCAGGCCAGCCCGCTGACCAGTTCCGCGCCATAGCGCCCGATGTTTTTGCCGAGCGACATTTTTGATCCGTCGGCGTTCAGGACGCGCAGACCGCAGACCATCTTGCCGGGGGTGGCGCTGTATTTGTACACGAACCAGACGGTGTAGCAGCCGTTGAGAATCATGATGAGGGCTTGCAGGCCGAGTTGCAGTCCAATGGTCGGTAGCATGGTCTGAAGATTAGGGACCGCACCCGGCTTCACGCCCGCCAAAAAAGAACTGTTCAAGCCGAATCCAAACATGGCTACCAACATCAAGATGCCGACGGGCACGCCAATGATCAGGCTGTCGATGAGCTTGGCCAGGACGCGAATCCAGAAACCGGCGTAGCGCGGGCCTTCGGCCACCGGCGGCAGCGCGCCCTCGCGCAGCTTCTGCACGTAGCCTGGCTTGCAAGCGGCGCAGACCGTCGCGCCGCCGAACTGCACCGTGTCCGCAGCGGAGACGAGTTGCCTGCACTCGTGGCAGATGACTTGGCCGGGCGGTGCGCCGCCGCCATCCGGTGGCGCGACGGCAGCGGGCGGCAGGCTGGCGTACGGCTGCCAGTCGGCGAAGCCTTCGCGCCAGACGAGCGTGGTGGGTTGAATGACTCCTTCCCGCACGAGGCGGTCGAAGTCAGCGGAGGTCACAGGGCCGGTCTGTTGTCCGGCGTGGGCGTAGAACCAGATCATAATTTAGTTTGGGTTTTTATCCGGGCGAAGTCGGTAAATCACGTTTCCCACGAGGCACTTCTCCAGGGCGAGGAACGATGAAACGGCTGGTGGCCCGGCAAAAACCGGCCCGGCCGCTTGAACTTCTCTGATGTAAGAACAACTCATGGGGATGCGAGTTTGATGAAGCGAGGATGCGGGAGCGATGGGTCGGAGGAAAGGGTTTTTGCGGTGCCTCGACTCATGGCTCAAGTCGCGCTCCAGTTTCGCCGATGACTCAGCCATGCAACGTGTGGTTCTCGTGATCGATGATGATGAAAAGCTGCGCGAGTTCGTTGCCCAGGCCCTGAAGACAGCCGGGTTCAAAACCCTTTTCGCGGAAACTTCAGAGGAAGGGCTGGCGCTGGCCGTCCTCAGTCAGCCCGATCTCGTGCTGTGCGACGTCATCCTGCCGGACGCGCTGGGCTTTGAAACCGCGCGCGCCTTGAACCTGCATCCCGTCACCTGCGCCGTGCCCGTCGTGCTCATGACCGGTTATCCCTACATGCGGACGAACGGACCGAGCGCGCAGTGGCGTCTGCTCTCCAAGCCTTTTTCCATGAACAACATGGTTCACACCGTGGTCAACGTGCTCCGCTCCGTGTCCGGGGAAGAGTCCCGGAACTAAGTCCAGCCCGTCCTTTCGCCTCGTCCCAATGTTTCGCACGAATGGGATTGGAAGTGGTGTGCCCGGTGTTGGAGTTCAAGCTTTGGCTTGTTGGGCGTGCCCCGAAACAGCCTGAAGGCTGAACTCCACCGGAGGGTCGCCCACCGGACCGTCATTTCCAATCTCACCCGTCTCGCGCTCCACGCTCGACTCGCATCCGGCGCTTCTCCATGATGGTTCCGACCTTGAATTCCATGAACACAGCGAGCAGCGACGCAACGGCCCCAGAAAGCCCTGCGCCATCCCCCACCGGACGTTTCTTGGCCGTGCTGGCGCTGGGCGCGCTGGGCGTGGTCTATGGCGACATCGGAACAAGTCCACTCTACGCGCTGCGCGAATGTTTCTCCCCCGAGCATGGACTCATCCCCACCGAGCGGAACATCCTCGGCATCCTCTCGCTCATTCTCTGGTCACTCACGCTCATCGTGTCGGTCAAGTATCTCGGCTTCGTCATGCGCGCGGACAACAAGGGCGAGGGCGGCATCCTCTCGCTCCTCTCGCTGGCTTTTCCCGAGCGCAAATCCCCCGAGGCCGGTCGGCTCGCGGCGGTGTTCGTGGGGTTGGGCATCTTCGGCGCGGCGCTGCTCTACGGCGATGGCATGATCACGCCCGCCATCACCGTGCTCGGGGCGATTGAGGGTTTGAAGATTGCCACGCCCGCTTTTGAACACTGGGTCGTGCCCATCACCGTGATTATTTTGATCGGTCTTTTTGCCTGCCAGCGCATCGGCACGGCCGGCATGGGCAAAGTCTTCGGCCCGATCATGGTCCTGTGGTTCCTGGCCATTTCGGTGCTGGGCGTGCGCGGCATCCTGCGCGCGCCCGAAGTGCTCGGAGCCTTGAACCCGATGCACGCGGTGGATTTCCTTGGCCGCAATGGATCACTGGGCTTCCTCGTGCTCGGTGCGGTCTTCCTCGCCATTACCGGCGCGGAGGCGCTCTATGCGGACATGGGCCACTTCGGGCGGCGGCCCATCCGGCTGGCCTGGTTCGTCATGGTCATGCCGGCGTTGATGTTGAATTACTTTGGGCAGGGCGCATTGCTGCTCCGCGACCCGGCGGCGGCGGAGAATCCGTTCTTCCTCCTCGCTCCTGCTTGGGCTTTGTATCCCCTGGTCATCATTGCCACGGCGGCGGCCATCATCGCCTCGCAGGCGCTCATCTCCGGCGCGTTCTCGCTCACCATGCAGGCCATTCAACTTGGCTACTGTCCCCGCATGAAGGTCGAGCACACCTCGTCCAGTACGCGCGGGCAAATCTACATTCCCTATGTGAACTGGATTCTCATGCTGGCGTGCATCGGGCTGGTCATCGGCTTTGGCAGTTCCAGCAACCTCGCGGCCGCCTATGGCATCGCGGTCACGCTCACCATGATCATCACCACGCTGCTCTTCTATTTCGTGGCGCGGCGGCAGTGGAACTGGAACGTCTGGCTGGCCGGGATTTTCTGTGGAGTATTCCTCATCATTGAGGTCGCCTTCTTCGGGGCGAATCTTTTGAAGATCGCCCACGGCGGCTGGTTTCCGCTCGTCATGGGCCTGCTCATCTTCACCGCCATGTCCACCTGGAAGACCGGGCGCCGCGTGCTCGGCGAACGTCTGCGCAGCAGCTTCATCCCGCTCGACTTGTTTCTGGCCGACGTGGAGTTGAACGCTCCGCATCGCGTGGCGGGCACGGCCGTCTTTCTTTCCAGCAACGCCGGCTCCACCCCGCTCGCGCTCCTGCACAATCTCAAGCACAACCGCGTCCTTCATCAGCGCGTCATTTTCCTCACCATCCAGACGGAGGACGCCCCGCACATCCACGTCACCAACCGCATAGAATTGGAGAAACTGCGCGAAGGATTCTACCGCGTCGTGGCCCGTTACGGCTTTATGGAAGACCCGAACGTGCCGGAGATTCTCGAACACTGCCGTCCGCTCGGTCTCGAGTGCGACACCATGAGCACCACCTTCTTCCTCAGCCGCGAAACCATCCTCGCCACCAAGGCGCCCGGCATGGCCCTGTGGCGCGAGCATCTTTTTGCCTTCATGTCCCGCAACGCCCAGCGGCCCACCGACTTTTTCCGCATCCCAGCCAACCGCGTGGTCGAACTGGGCATGCAGGTGGAGATGTGACGGAGCTTGGATCTTTCTAAGTTTGACGCCGCCCGCCCGCTGCGTTGTATTCCTCGACCACACCTATGAAGACAAACATCTCACGCCGTTCCGCGATCACCCGCCTTGCCGCCACCTCGATTGTGGCCGCCACCGCCGCCTCGCTCTCACACCGGCTCTTCGCCGCCGAGGCGGCCGCGCCTGCGATGAAGGGCCGCATCAACCACTCCGTCTGCAAATGGTGCTACCCCAAGGTCAGCCTCGAAGACCTGTGCGTCGCCGGCCAGGGGATGGGCTTGCAATCCATCGAACTGCTCAACCCCGCCGATTTTCCCACGCTCAAGAAACACGGCCTCACCTGCGCCATGGTCAGCAACCCCGTCATCGACGGACTCGGTGGCATCGAGCGCGCGTGGAACCGCCCCGAGCATCACGACAAGCTCGTGACCGCCTACGAGCAGCGCATCCAGCAGGTCGCCGACGCGGGGATGACGAACCTCATCTGCTTCTCCGGCAATCGCGCCGGACTCGACGATCAGAAGGGGATGGAGAATTGCGCCCTCGGCCTCAAGCGCATCATGGCTGCTGCCGAGAAGGCCAAAGTCACCATCGTCATGGAACTGCTCAACAGCCGCGTGAACCACAAGGACTACCAGTGCGACCACACCGAATGGGGTGTCGCGCTCTGCCAGGCCATCGGCTCCGAGCGCTTCAAGCTGCTCTACGACATCTATCACATGCAGATCATGGAGGGTGATTTGATCGTGCGGATCAAAAAGTTCAGCCCCTACATCGCGCACTACCACACCGGCGGCGTGCCCGGCCGCAACGAGATCGACGACACGCAGGAGATCAACTACCCGGCCGTGATGAAGGCCATCGTGGCCACGGGCTACAAGGGCCACGTCGCGCAGGAATTCATCCCCAAGCGCCCCGACGCCCTCGCCTCGCTCAAGCAGGGCGTGGAGATTTGTGATGTGTGAACTTTACGAATTCATGACATTTCCACACCACGAAGCAGTTAGAATACAGCCATGAAACAGATCACGACTGCGGTATTTCTCTGTCTCGTATGCGTCCTCACCTTGTGCGGATGTCACACCAAGCACCAAGAGGCCGCGTGGGAGTACAAGCAGATTTACGCGCACCTGTCCGACCGGCAGCTCAATGACTACGCCAAGCAGGGCTGGCTCGTGGATCAGATCGTGAAGGGTCGGGAACAAAGCAGCGAGTGGGTTTACATTCTCCTGAAAAGACGTGTGTCTGAGCAGTCCACGCCGCCACATCCGTAGCCCGCGCCTGCGCGCGGGATAAGGCAACTTGGTCGGGATTGGGAAGCTCGCCTTTACTCCTAACTGTGCCACTACCCAGCTTGCCAGGCCCCGCGATTTGCGTAAGCTGATGCACATATGAGCGGAGACATTCGCAAGCATCTCGAAATTGCCCCCTTCGTCCCATTCTCCGTCCGCACCGCCGATGGACGGGAATATCGCGTGCCGACCATCGACCACATTTACCTGCCACCTACCGGCGGGCGAGTGGTGATCTCGGACGACGAAGGCACGGTCATTGTGTTGCCGGGATTACTGATCAGTGGATTGGTGCATACGCCAAAGCCCGCTGGCAATTCGTGAACAGGAAATGGCTGCTGCCTACGCTGATCGAACTTCCCAATCCTCAATCCTCAATTTCTTTTCCACCCTGAACCAGAATTGAAGATTGAGCATTGAGCATCCGAGCTTGAAGATTCGCCCCACGACATGAGCGTTCTTCACCCCAAGTCCCGTCCGCCGCTGGAGCGCATGATGCGCATTCACCAGGAGATTGCCTCCGGCAGCCACCCCAACGCCTCCACGCTGGCGCGCGCCATGGAGGTCAGCACCAAGTCCATCCAGCGCGACCTCGAATTCATGCGCGACCGGCTGAACCTGCCGCTCGAATACGACGGCAGCCGCTTCGGCTACCATTACACCGAGGCGGTCAGTTCCTTCCCCACGCTGCAAATTACCGAGGGCGAACTGGTCGCGCTGCTCATCGCGGAAAAGGCGCTCGAACAATATCGCGGCACGAACTTCGAGAAGCCGCTGGTCAGCGCGCTCAAGAAAATGGCCGCGCAACTGCCCGACACCGTCTCCTTCAACATCGCCGAGTGGGACCAGACCATTTCCTTCCGCACCAGCGCCGAGCCGATTCTCAATCTCGAAATTTTCGACGCGCTGGCCAAGGCCACCGCCGCGCGCCGGCAACTCCGCTTCGACTACCGCAAGCCCGGCCAGGCCAAACCCGAGCCGCGCGTGGTGGACCCGTATCATCTGGCGAACATCAACGGCGAGTGGTTCCTTTTCGCCCACGACCACGCGCGCCAGGACATCCGCACCTTCGTGCCCGCGCGCATGAGCGACGTGCGGACGACGGGCCAGACCTTTCCCCGTCCGGCGAAGTTCTCCCTGGAGAAACGCCTGCACGCCAGTTTCGGCGTGGAGAGCGGTCAGGGAGAATTCAATGTGGTGCTGCGCTTCGATGAATTCGGTGCGGGCTTCATCCGCGAGAAACGCTGGCACGCCTCACAGCAGTTGCGTGAGTTGAAGGGCGGCGGCGCGGAGCTGCGCATGAAGCTCTCCAGTCTCGCCGAGGTGCAGCGCTGGGTGTTGAGCTGGGGCGGGCACGCGAAAGTAATGGCGCCGAAGGAACTGGCTGAAGGCGTGCGCGAGGCGGCGCGGAAGATGGTTGCGTCTTAGGAACCTTTGCTCCCGCAGGTCAGCCCGCCCTCAAGCATGCGCCGCCACCAAACCACGCTGCTGCTGGCGCTCCTGTAATTCATGGATCGACGCGAGCACGAGCGCGGCATCCATCTCATGCACTTCAAAGCCGCGCCCGACACCTTGCAGCAGCGTAATGGTTAGGCAGCCCCCGAGGTGCTCGCGGAATTCTTCGAGTCCCTTGAGCACGACCAGTTCGCCGGAAGAATCGCCGTGGAGCAGTTCGTTGGTGAACAGCTCGAAGCCCAGTCGCTCCAGCAGTGAGAGAATCCGCTCCGTGCTCACCGCATCCAGGTAGCCCGCGCGCCGCGCGTAGATGACATCGAGCGCGATGCCTACGGCCACCGCTTCACCGTGGCGGATGCGATAGTCGGAAATTTGTTCAAGTTTGTGCGCCGACCAGTGGCCGAAATCTAATGGCCGCGCCGAGCCAAACTCGAAGGGGTCGCCCGAGGTCGCGATGTGGTTCATGTGCAGTTCCGCCGAGCGGTAGATGAGCCGCTGCATCGCCTCCGCGTCGAACGCCGCCAGCGCCTCCGCGTCGCGCTCGATTTGGTTGAAGAAAGCCGGGTCGCGAATGAGCGCCACCTTCACGGCCTCGATGTAGCCCGCGCGCTTGTCCCGATCCGGCAGCGAGGCGAGCAGATCGAAGTCGTTGATGACGGCGAAGGGCGGCGCAAACGTGCCGATGAAATTCTTCTTCCCGAAGGAGTTGATCCCGTTCTTCACCCCGACGCCCGAATCATCCTGACTCAGAGTCGTCGTGGGAATCCGCACATGGCGCACGCCGCGATGGGCCGTGGCCGCCGCCAGCCCGACGACATCGAGCAGCGCGCCGCCGCCGACGGCGATGATGTAAGAGTGCCGATCAATGTGATGCTTCTCGACCTGCGATTGGATTTCGGAAACGTGGAAGTAGGAATTCTTGGCCCGCTCGCCGCCTTCGAGGATGAGCGGCGCGCAGACCAGTTTCAGGTCCGCCGCATGAAGCGCGAAATACGCCTCGATGTCCGCCAGCAGGCGTGGTTGGCTTTGGGCCAGGGTTTCATCCACCACCACCAGCGCCTTGGCCACAGCATTGGTTTTCTCGGTCCCGAGCACTTGATGGAACAACGGATTCTCCGCCGCAAAGACGCCGCGCGTGAAATGCACGCGATGGCGGTAGCTCACCTGAATGTTCCGTTCAATGTAGGGCATGGCGTTCAATTAAGGTTCTTCGACGCGCCCCGGCCAGATTTATTCTGCCGCGCGGGAGAGTTTTGTTTTCCGCGCCGGGTTTCTGTTAGACTGCCCCCATGTCAGGGACGACGATACCGCCGAGCCGAGTCGAAGAGGATGCCAACTGCCTTGTGCGCACGGTGGCGGACGTGATGCGGCGCGAGCCGACGCTCGAAGCCGTGAAGTTCGACCGCACGCACCGCTCCATCTCCCTCGCCACGCTCGGCCAGACGAATCCCAATCTGGAGCGCGTGGTCACGGACCAGATTCGCGCCCTGCAGACCGACGAACCGCGCTGCCGCCTGCTCGCCGGCGACCCGAATTGCGACGACTGCTCCCTCGCCGACGCCGCCAGCAAGGAAGGCGGATTGACCGTGCGGCATGACGACGCGGGCACCACCATCGCCCGCGTCAGTTGCCCGACTGCGCCGCGCTTCTGGCGGTGGCGCTCCATCCCGTGGCCTAAGTTTGTCCCGCGCGAAGTTCACATCCACGACGCCGAGACGCACATTCACGAATGGAAGCAGCAGCTCCTCGCCGCCATCCTGTGCGGCGCGTTTGGACTGACGGCCGCGCTGCTCGGCGGTGCGTGGGCGGTGCCGCTCTTTGTCGCGTCGTATCTCGCCGGCTCGTGGTTCACTGCGCAGGAAGTCTGGGAAGGTTTGCAGGAGCGCAAGCTCGACGTGCATTTCCTCATGCTCACCGTCGCCGTGGGCAGTGCCAGCGTGGGCGCGTGGGGCGAAGGCGCGACGCTGCTCTTCCTCTTCTCGCTCTCCGGCGCGCTGGAGCATTACGCGATGGGCCGCACGCAGCGCGAGATTTCCGCGCTCTTCAAATCCGCCCCCAAGTCCGCCACGGTGCTCGACGCCCAACACGCCGAGCGCATTGTCCCAGTCGAGGAACTTGCGGCGGGGATGCGCCTGCTGGTGAAGCCCGGCGACCAATTCCCCGTTGATGCCGAAATGGTTTCCGGTGCAACGGCGGCGGATGAATCCAACCTCACCGGTGAAGCCGCGCCCGTGGAAAAGCACGTCGGTGACACGCTGCTGGCCGGCACCATCAACCTCTGGGGCGCGGTCGAGGCCGTGGTGCTGCGGCCCGCCAGTCAGAGCGCGCTGCAAAAGATCATCCGTCTCATCAAGGAAGCCCAGCACCTCAAGGCCCCCTCGCAACGCCTCACCGACAAGTTCGGCAGCGGCTACACCTACGCCATTCTCGGCATCACGGTGGTCATGTTCTTCGTGTGGTGGCGCGTCTTCGGCTACACGCCGTTTGTCTCCACGGCGGAGCAGCGCAGTGCCTTCTACAAGGCCATGACGCTTCTCGTCGTCGCGTCGCCGTGCGCGCTCGTGCTCTCGATTCCGTCCGCCGTGCTCGCGGCCATCGCCAGCGGCGCGCGGCGCGGCATCCTCTTTCGCGGCGGCGCGGCGGTGGAGAATCTGGCCCTGACCAACGTCGTGGCGATGGACAAGACCGGCACGCTCACCACCGGGGAACTGCGCGTGGAAAAAGTCGAGAGCTTCCCGCCCGGCCACGAGCGCGAGATGGGCGAACTGGCCTTCTCGCTCGAACGCCTTTCCACGCATCCGCTCGCCCGGGCCATCGCGCGCCACGGCAAGGGGCAGGGGTTCAACGCGCTCGACCTGGAGAAGTTTGAGTCCGTCACCGGGCAGGGCTTGCGCGCCGTGTTTCAGCACGAGTCCGCCTGGCTGGGCAAACGCGACTGGGTCCTGGCCAACTCCCCTGCCGTCACGCCGCCGCCGGGGGAAACGGCGCCGCGCGACGTCGGCGTCTCCGAAGTCTGGGTGGCCCGCGGCGAACTGCTCGGGCGCCTCACCCTGCGCGACGACCTTCGCCCGCAGGCCCGCGCGGTGGTCGATGAACTCCGCGTCCAAGGTCTGCGCACCGTCGTGCTCACCGGCGATCACCAAGCCGCCGCCGACCATCTCAAGACCCAGCTCACCGTGGATGAAGTGCGCGCCGGGTTGAAGCCGGAGCAAAAAGTCGAAGCCATCCGCGAGTTCACCGCGCGCGGCCAGCGCGTCGCGATGATCGGTGACGGCGTGAACGACGCCCCCAGCCTCGCCGCCGCCGACATCGGGGTCGCCATGGGCGCGCGCGGTTCTGACGCCGCGATCGAGCAGGCCGAGGTGATCCTGATGCACGACCGTTTGGAGAACTTCCACATCGCTTTCCAACTCAGCCGCCGCGCCCGCGCCGTCATCCGGCAGAACCTCGTCATCTCGCTCGGCACCGTGGCCGTGCTCGTGACCTTCGCCCTGCTCGGCAAGATTCCCCTCACCCTCGGCGTGGTCGGACACGAAGGCAGCACGGTCATCGTGGTGTTGAACAGCCTGCGGCTGCTGCTGCGCTCGAAGTGACGGGCCGTCCCGCCGAGAAGGGCGCGTCGCGCCGCGCGCGCCGCGAATCAAAGAGACGCGCAAAAGGAACGCGTGACTTTGCCGGCACGAACCTTCTTTGACGGCAGTCTCGGCAACATCGCACCGGCGCGCGCAGAGCGACGCGCCCCAGCGCGGGGTGGTTCGGAGACGTCGGGAGCACTCGAACGAGGCGGAGGTTCTCACGACCCAAAGCGATTCTTTGCGCGGCCAGCGGCGTTCGCAGTTTCTCCAAGGCTCCCGGAATTTTGTGGGTTGGCCTGTCCCATCCATCGGTTGTTTTCTCTCGTGGATTTGAAGGCCGACCTGGGTGATTCAAGCGGGCCGAACGTGACCGTCCGCGCCGCTTGAGCAAAAGTCCGAGTCTCTGGATATTGTGCCGTCCCAAAAATGGGACACGGGCGCGCCGCTGGATGGTGAGCCAACGCCGATGGATGAACTATCCGCCACTCTAGATGGGTTGATTACGACGATGAATTTTGTCTGCATTCGGCCTTGGGAACGGCGCGTGCGGGAATGGAACAGGGCGCGATTGCCGCAGAGCTTCCGCCCATCCCAAAGGGATGGCAGCATTCAGCCCAGGGTTGCTTTCAGCTAACAACCCTGGGAAATGTTGGCTCTTTCTAATTTGGCTGCTCTGCCAATTCACGTTCACTACGGAGCTTTTCTTCCAATTCGTCCAGTTTCTCAATTGTTGGCAGCAAATAATCCAGTGCGCGCTTTGAAAATTCTGCGACTTCTTGGGGCGTTTTAACTTTTTGACTCGCGAGATAATCCAAAATTTCTCTAATTTCACCGAGGTTGCAGCTCGCGTGCAACATGGTATGCGCAAGTTTATTCGCTGACAGTTCCGCATTCATTTCGTTCCTTTTTCTGTTGTGTGTTCGCCTTCTGGATTTTGGTGCCTGATTTGAAATCTGGACAACGCTTGGCAGGCTCTGGTCTGCCTGTCGGCGCGAATAAAGAATGCTTTGTGGGGGTGAACGGCGCAAGTGGATAGTCCTGAACTTCGCGCCGACCGACAATGAGGAATTAATGACCCCGCTACCTTTTGCCACGGCATCACCGAGATTCGGGAAGCAGATTAACAACAGGATACAAATTATCGAAAGAAAACTGCTTGGCCGAGCGTCCGACCACTGGCGCTGGTTAAATGCATTTCTGAGCCCGTGCAGCGGATTACTAATCGAGAACCGATCACTTCAGTCAAACCTGTAAGCCGCAGGTTAGATACGCCGCTTTTTGGTGAATATGAGCCTGCAACTTTGAAAGCTGCTTGGCGTCCATTCGAAAGCGTAATTGTTGCTGATCCGGACAGACGGTTTGCGGTCGATGCCAGCGTCAGGGCGAGTGACCAGCTCCCGTTCATGTCATTCTTTAGGTGGAGTGGAATGTTCGCTGAACCACTCCTGCATCCATATCTTGCGACGCATGTTCTTTGTTTCACGAGGCCGTTGAGCGTTCTTGAGGATGGGTTTAATCTGAAAAGTGCGTTTGCCGTTACTGATCCCTGTGCTGGGTCTCCATCCACGTTCCCAGCATACCCACCGTGGTAACCAAATTGAATGGTAGGACCGGTGGTAGTGGTTTGAACGCGACCAGTGATTGGTCCACCGCCTGCGAAGCTTGAGACGCCGTCGTCAAAAACCTCATTGGCCTGTCCGACAATTTTTCCAGAAGCGAGGTGGTTCAGCGTAATCGTCAGGTCACGCTGACTGTCCGAGTAAGGATAGCTTCCTGTGAAATCCCATATTGGCGTGGCAGGGCCGAATTCAAACGTGAATATTCCAGATGGCTGTGCGTTGGTGACCGCTTGTGCAAGATAAAGCAACAAGCCAATAAAAATGCAGACCTGCTTCATTTTGGGATTTGAGCAGTTGTTTTTGTGTTCGTCAAAATTTA
>JAYVWQ010000293.1:0-11883 GCA_043785945.1 Akkermansia sp. | reverse complement strand
TACGCCGCGAACTTCGCCAACGTGCCCGTCGTCGCCTACAACGGCACGGACGATCCCCAACGTCAGGCCGCCGACATGATGGAGCGCGCGATGAAGGCGGAAGGGTTTAAACTTCCGCGTGTCTGGGGCACGAACGTCGGCCACAAATACACGCCGGAAGGGAAGAAGGAAGTGAGCCGGTTCGTGGATGAATCTATGATGCGAGGAAAAAGCAACCAGCCATCTATTCATTTCACGACGAGGACACTGCGCTACAACACCCGACCTCATCTGACTATTACCCGTCTGGAAAGGCATTGGGCGAGGGCAGACGTCTGGTGTGACCTGACATCCAGCCCATTAACCATCCACACGACAAATGTTGCAGCCTTTCAAATCAGCGTGTGGGGCGCTGATACTTCATTGGACAATTTGCTGATCGATGACCAAGCGGGGTTACGAGCCAGTTCTGGAGCATACGACGGCGGCACCTCGATACGGGATTTTATTCTGGAGAAGGATCGAAATAAAAAGTGGATGTCGGTCAAATCCCAGGACGAAATTGCGGCTGGCAAACGCCCCGGCCTCCAAGGCCCCATCGACGACGCCTTCATGGACAGCTTCCTCGTCGTGCGCCCGACGGGGAAAGCGCAGAGCGAAAGGCTCGGCGCATGGAGCGCCTCCCAACTAGCCAAAGCCACGAACGACTGGCGCGCGCAGTTCCGGGGCGACGCGCGGGTGAAAGATGATTCGCAAGTGACCGACGCCGACATCGCGGCGCACAATCTGGTGCTGTTTGGCGATCCGCAAAGCAACAAGCTGCTCGCGCGGATTGCGGACAAGCTGCCGCTTCGCTGGAACGCGGCTTCCGTCAAAGTCGGCGGCAAAACATTTTCCGCCGCAACGCACGCGCCTATTCTTATCTTCCCGAATCCATTGAACCCGCAGCGTTATGTGGTGCTGAACAGCGGCTTCACTTTTGCCGACGCTGGTCTGGGCAGCAACGCGCAGCAAACGCCGAAGCTGCCGGATTACGCCGTGCTGGATGTGACCACTGACTCCGTCGTGCTCGATGACTTCTTCGACGAGCAGTGGAAGTTGCGATAGCCGCTGAAGTGCGCGCTTTACGGCGCGCGCCTCGGGTGAGACGCGCGCCGGTTATTCAGCGGGAGCAAGCGAATTTCCTCATTTGCCGGGCGTGATCGTCATTATGCCGGTGGAACAGGTAAGATCGGCGTTGTCCTGCGCGCGCACCTGCACTTGGGCACCCAGATGATCGCCCTCGGTGACCACACCGTTCAGCACGATGTGACCGGTGCGGACATCCTCAATCCCGGCGCAAACGGTTTTGAAGGAGCAGCCGGGAGTAGTGATCGTGTATTCAGCGGAAAAGCGCCAGATCCCCTTGCCTGGAATGAGCGTTACGAACTTGGCAACGACGGTGCCCACACCGCAATCACCGTCCACCGTGCCTACGAAGGGCCCTCCGAACGGATCATCGGCATCCGCGACAAAACATTTCTGGAAAGTGATGTGTTTTGGGCCTTGGTCGGCGGCCCGCGTGATTGAAGTTTGGAACAGCAGCGTTGCCGCCAGCGCCGCCAGGGTGAGGTTCTTGATTGTCTTCATAGTGTGTCTTTTTGTTTTGTTTGTTTTTGTGACTACGGTTTGTCGTGTCACCGGTCCAAGGCGTTTTTCGCTTCCCAATCACGCCACGAGTTTTGAAATATTTTTGCAGGGGAAAAAGCGGTCGAAACTCCTTGGGCATTACCCCAACATTTTGTGTTGGATCAGCAATCGAAGTCGCGGAGAAACAGGGTGACGGCTGAGGTCGCCGTTCACTCGCGCTCCAAGGCGTAACCTCTTCCCGCGTCCCAGACCTTGATAGTGCTGTCCCAACTACCCGAGACTAGGCGCTGCCCGTCCGGACTCCAATCCACGGACTCCACAACGTCCGTGTGTCCCCGCAGGGTCACGGCCTCGTGCCCGCTGGCTGCGTCCCAAACTTTGACCGTGCCGTCAAAACTGGACGAGGCGAGGCGCTTCCCGTCGGGACTCCACGACACAGAAACCACCCCGCCGCTGTGTCCGTGCAGAGTGTGGATCATTTGCCCGCTTGCTGCGTCCAGGACTCGGACCGTCTTGTCAAAGCCGCCCGCAGCCAGATGCTTCCCGTTCCTGCTCCATGCCACCGAGGAAAACCCGCCGCTTTGCTCGTCGCGCAGCGTGAGGAGATTCGTGCCCTTCACCGCGTCCCAAACCCTGACGGTCCTGTCCCAGCTACCCGAGGCCAGGAACTTCCCGTCCGGGCTCCACGCCACTGAATGCACCGTGGTGCTGTGCCCGGGCAGGGCCAGAGTCATCTGCCCGCTCGTCGCATCATAGAGGTTGATCGTATTGTGCTCGCCGTTGCCCAACGCCAGGCGCTTCCCGTCCGGGCTCCACGAGACTGCGGCAATCCTGTGAGCGTGGCTGGGCAGCGTGAAGTTTACTTGCCCTCGGGTCACGTCCCAGACCTTGATGCTGTCCAGACTACCCGAAACGAGAAACTTCCCGTCCGGACTCCACGCCGCCGACTTCACTTCGTTGGTGTGACCGCTCAGCGTGTGGGTTTCCTGCCCGCTGTCCAGGTTCCAGATTTTGACCGTTCTGTCTTCGCTGCCGGAGGCCAAGTGCTTCCCGTCCGGACTCCACGCCACCGACCACACCTTGTTTGTGTGCCCGCGCAGGGTCATGGTCTCCTCGCTGGTCGCGTCCCAGATTTTGATCGTTCTGTCCTCGCTGCCGGAGGCCAAGCGCTTCCCGTCCGGACTCCACGCCACGGAGAACACATATTTGGTGTGGCCGCGATGGGTGAAGATGTTCCTTCCGTTGGTCGCATCCCAAACTTTGATCGTATTGTCCTCGCAGCCGGAGGCCAGGAGTTGCCCGTCCGGACTCCATGAAACCGAGTCCACAACATCAAAATGCCCGACCAGGTTGGTGATAAGGGTCCCGCCAACGGCATCCCAGACCTTGACGTTGAAATCCCCGCCGGAGGCCAGTCGTTTCCCGTCAGGGCTCCATGAAACGGAACTCACCCGGAATGTATGTCCGCGCAAGGTGTGGATTGTCTGGCCGTTGTCTGTATCCCAGACCCTAACCACGTCATCAGAACTGCCCGAGGCCAGGCGGCTGCCATCCGAACTCCACGCAACTGACGCCACTTCGTCTCGGTGCCCGGCCAGCGTGAGGATGTTCGTCCCGCTGTCCGCATCCCAAATCTTTATCGTTCTGTCCTCGCTGCCCGAGGCCAGGCGCTTCCCATCCGGACTCCACGCTACCGAGTTCACGCGCTTACCGTGCCCAAGCAAGTTGCGGCTCATCTGCCCGCTGTCCGCGTCCCAGACCTTGATCGCGTTCCCGCCGCACGAAGTCAGGCGCCTCCCGTCGGGACTCCACGCTACTGAATTCACACTGTTGGTGTGCTCGACTAAAGTGAGGGTCACCTGTCGGCTGTCCGCGTCCCAGATCTTGATCGTATTGTCCGCGCTCGCGGACGCCAGACGTTTCCCATCCGGACTCCACGCCACCGAGTTCACATTGTTGGTATGCTCGCTGAGAGTGAACAGGTCACGGTGGAGCAGCGACTGCAAGTAGTACCATTCCCAACCGCGCTGATCGGTCGCCCCCATTTTGGGAAGCCATTTTGCGGTCAGGTCGGCTATCCGGCTGATTCCACCCGATTCCGCCGCCGCCACTCCAGCCAGATTCATCTCAGCAAAATAAAGATTGCGGGCCTGCGTTTTCTCGGCCCGCGTGGCGCGAACCGCCTGCCACGTGCTGAGAATCACTCCGAGCACAAGCACAGTCGCAATCGCTGCGACAGCCGCGAAGGCCAGCTTGTTCCTCCGAACCAGTTTCTGAAACCGATACGCGGCGCTCGGTGGGCGGGCGAGGACGGTTTCGTCATTGAGGTGTCGTTGGATGTCACTCGCCAGTCCGTTGGCCGTGTCGTAACGGCGGGTGCGATCCTTCTCCAGGCACTTCATCACGATCCAATCCAAGTCACCGCGCAGCAGCGTGATGGTTTCCTTGATTCGTAGCCGACGACGTGAGGAGGCAGGGTCCAATGCGGAGTGTGGAATTCGGAATGCGGAATTCTGCTCTCGGAGTTCAGCGTTCGGAGATTCTGCACTCCGCGTTCCGAGTTCCGCATTCCGCATTCGTGCCGCGTCGGCTGCTACGAGGGTCTGGCTCAGTTTAGTACTTGGCCGCACCGGTTCCTTCTCTCGGATAATTTGTCGCAGCGCGTCGAGACCGCCCTGCATCATTTCCTTCGCGTCAAACGGCGTCTGGCCCACGAGCAGTTCGTAGAGCAGTACGCCCAGGCTGTAGATGTCCGCCCGCGTGTCGATGTCCAGCCCGCTCATCTCCGCCTGCTCGGGGCTGATGTAAGCCGGCGTGCCGATGAACTGCTGGAACTGCGTGAACACCGTCTTGTCCGTCAACTCCTGTTGCGTGGCTTTGGCGATGCCGAAGTCGATCACCTTCGGCACCGGCACGCCGTCATGCAGCGTGACGAGGATGTTCGAGGGCTTGATGTCGCGGTGGATGATGCCCTTTTGGTGCGCGTGCTGGATGGCTTGGCAAACGAGGATAAACAAGCGCAACCGTTCCTGAGTGGGCAACTGATTCTGATCGCAGTACTCGGTGATTTTGATCCCGCGCACCAGTTCCATGACAAAGTAGGGACGGCCCACGTCCGTGGTCCCGGCGTCAAAGATCTTGGCTATGTTCGCATGGTCCATCATGGCCAGCGCCTGTCGCTCAGCCTCGAACCGGGCGACGATTTGCCGGCTGTCCATGCCCAGCTTGATGATCTTGAGGGCGACGCGGCGTTTGACCGGCTCGCGTTGCTCGGCCATCCAGACTTCGCCGAAACCGCCCTCGCCGATCTTTTCGAGCAGCTTGTAGCGGCCGAGCATCTGCGCCGGAGCTTCCTCGGCGGGGGATTCGGCGACCGCAGTCCGTTCTCCCTCCACAGCGGGTCCGGCCAGGAGGCTGTCGTTGGAAAAATGCTCCTTCAGCAGTTCGTCCACCTTGCGGCGGAGAGTGACATCCCGGCCGCACGCCCCCTGAAGATACGCCGCGCGCGCCTCCGGCGTGGTCCTCTCCACAGCTTCTAGGAAAATTTCCCGTTCCGTCATCATTCAACTGGTTTCAATTCCGGGCTTAATCAGCCCGCCAACTCTTACAGGCGAGATCCCGGTGGCAATCACGCCACTGGATTTGAAAATATTTCAGGCCAGAGCCGCCGCGCCTGAAAGGGACCGCCTAATCGAACGTTTCAACCACGACCGGGCAAAGGCCCAGTGCCGATCCACTGTGCGCGGCGCCAAGTCGAGGGCCGCGGCAATCTCCGGCACGGTCATGCCGACGAAGTACCGCATCTGAACGACTTCCGCGGCCTGGGGATCTTCGAGCGCCAGCGCGGCGAGGGCGTCATTGACGGCCAACAATTCCTCGGAGGGCACGGACATGGCGATGCGAGACTCGTGCAGTTCGTCACCAATCAGGTTGGCGCCGTGTTTGAGCCGCTGTTTGCGCCGGGCAATGTCGATGAGAATCTGCTGCATCGCTCCGGCGGCAGCCTTGAAGAAATGCCGGCGATTGGCGAAGTTCTCATTGCCATCTCCGGCGATCTTCAGCCAGGCCTCATGCACCAGAGCCGTGGGCTGCAGTGTTTGTCCGGGTTTTTCATTGGCCATCCGGACGACGGCCAGCTTGCGAAGTTCTTCATAGACCAGTGGCAGTAATTGATCTCCCGCTTTCAGATCGCCCGCATCAATGGCGCTAAGCAATTGGGTAACTTCGGACATGAGCGCGATGATAGGCTGCTCGTCGCGAAAGGCGAGCACCCTCGTTGTGGAAAAGCCGTAGCCGCCGTCGCGCCGGAGCGGCGCTATGGCACGCCGCGAAGGCGGAAGGGCTGCCGCATCCCATAGATCCGTTTGCATTTTCACCCCGCGCCGCGAAACTCCCGGCGCATGGAAAAGACGGCGCAAGTCCTGGTCATCGGCGGCGGATTCGGCGGGCTGACCTTCTGCCAGCAGTTCCATCACCCGAACGCGCGCATCACCATCGTGGACAAGCACAACCATCACCTCTTCCAGCCCTTGCTTTATCAGGTCGCGACGGCAGGACTCTCCGCGCCGGAGATCGCGCAGCCCATCCGCTCCATTCTCTCGAAGCGCGATGACATCACTGTGCTGATGGATGAAGTGTGCGGCCTGAATCTCGCGACGAAGGAAGTCACGCTGCGCAAGCGCACGTTGAAATACGACTACCTCGTGCTCGCCGTCGGCGGTTGCACCAGCTACTTCGGCCATCCTGAATGGGAGCAATTCGCGCCCGGACTCAAATCTTTGGAGGACGCCATCCGCATCCGGCACGAAGTCCTGCTGGCCTTCGAGCACGCGGAAAATGAAACCGACCCCGCCGAGCGCGCGCGCCTTATGACCATCGTGGTCGTGGGCGGCGGGCCGACCGGTGTGGAACTGGCCGGAGCCTTCGCGGAACTTTCGCGCCAGGTCTTGCGCAAAGATTTCCGCCACATCGATCCGGCCACGGCGCAGATCATTTTGATCGAAGCCTCGCCGCACGTTCTCTCGCATCTGGACGAAGACTTGCAGCTCTCGGCGGAAGCGTCGCTGCACAAACTCGGCGTGCAGATTCGCAATAACATCAAGGTGGCCAACATCAGCGCCGGACGCGTGGAACTGACCACGGGCGAAGTGATTCACGCGGCGAACATTCTCTGGGCCGCCGGCGTGGCCGCCTCGCCGCTCACCAGAAAACTGGGCGTGGAACTGGACCGCTCCGGACGCGTGAAGGTGAATCCCGACTGTAGCGTGCCCGGTCATCCCGAGGTCTTCGCGGTGGGCGACATGGCTTGGCTGCTTCAGAAAAATGGGAAGCCCGTGCCCGCCGTCTCCCCCGGCGCGATGCAGATGGCGAAACACGCGGCGCAAATCATCGAGGACGAACTCGACTCGCCCGGGGTCGCGCTGCGGCCGGCGTTCGCATATTTCGACAAGGGATCGATGGCGACCATCGGACGCTCGGCGGCGGTGGCGCAGGTCGGGCCGTTCAAGTTCACCGGCTTCATGGCGTGGCTGACCTGGCTGTTCGTCCACCTGCTGTTCCTCGTCGGCTTTCGCAACAAGGTCGCGGTGCTCTGGCAGTGGGCTTACTCCTACGTCGCCTACAAGCGCGGCTCGCGCATCATCACCAACGTGGCACCCATCTCGGACGAGGCCGTGGCCCGCACGGCCAATTCACCGTAGGCCGCTCCCCGCCGATCCGACGCGCCGTCAGGAATTATCCCCGTCGAGCAGGCGGCCGATACCGCCCAGCATGGAGCCTTCCTCCCGTCCACCGCGCCCGGTTTGGGGAGCGGCCGCCACGATGCGGCCGGCCAGCCGGCTGAGGGGAAGGGATTGCAGCCAGATGCGGCCCGGCCCGCGCAAGGTGGCGAAGAACAGACCTTCCCCGCCGAAGAGTGCGCTTTTGATTCCGCCGACCATTTGAATGTCGTAATCCACGCTGGGCTGGAAGGCCACGATGCAGCCGGTGTCCACGCGCAGGAGTTCTCCCGGCGCGAGATTGCGTTCATAGAGCGTGCCGCCCGCGTGGATGAAGGCGAACCCATCGCCTTGCAGTCGCTGAAGAATGAAACCTTCGCCGCCAAACAGTCCGGCCCCGAAACGCTTGGTGAAGGCGATGCCGAGGCTCACGCCCTTGGCCGCGCAGAGGAAGGAATCCTTTTGCGCGAGCAGTTCACCGCCGACGTCGCTGAGTTTCACGGCGATGATTTTGCCGGGATAGGGCGCACCGAACGCGACCTTCTTTTTCCCCATGCCGCGATTTTGAAACACGGTCATGAAGAGCGACTCGCCGGTGAGCAGGCGTTTGCCCGCACCCAGGAGCGAGCCGAGGAAGCCGGTGTTCTGCTGCGCGCCATCGCCGAAGATCGTCTCCATCTGGATGCCATCCTCCATGAACATCATGCCGCCGGCCTCAGCCACGACCGCTTCGTTGGGATCAAGCTCGACTTCGACGAACTGCATGTCGTCGCCGTAAATCTGGTAGTCAATTTCGTGCATGGGTGGCATAGGCAATCTTTGGTTTTATTTTGTCGATCACGTTGGAGAATCGGCGCCAAAAGTCAACGGCACGACACCGTTTAACGCGGGTGCTGCGACCATTCATTCAGCCCGCGCTCGTCGGGCGGCGTGTTGTCATCCAGTTCTTCCAGTGCCTCACCGATCAGGTAGAGCGAGCCGGTGATGGTGACGAACGGATCGCTCACGGCCGATGCGAGCGCGGCAGAAAGAGAGGGGGCTGTGCTGACCAAGGCGCGCGGATTGGCGGCCCGGCAGGCGGAAGCAAGTGTCTCTGGTGGTGCGCTGCGCGGGCTGGCGACGGGCACGAGAATCACCTTCGTCGCGAGGGCGGCCAGTTCGGTGCAGACCGCGGCCCAGTTTTTGTCTTCCAGCACGCCAAAGATGATGGTCAGCGGCTGGTTGGGAAACTCTTCGCGCACGGTTGCGGCCAGCGCACGCGCGCCAGCGGGATTGTGCGCACCATCCAGCAGCAAGGTTTGGTTCCCCCGGCGGAGGATTTGAAAGCGCCCACCCCACTGCACCGCCCCCAACCCGGCGGCGAGAACATCGCTCGTGACCGGCAGAATGGGTTGCAACACCTCCACCGTTTTCCAGGCCAGCGCGGCGTTCCGGCGCTGATGCGCCCCGTGCAAGTTGGTGGCGGCCGTCGCCTCAGCGGCGACGACATGCAGCACCGCTCCGCAGCGCGACGCGGTGGCACGAATTACGGCGAGCGCCTCCGGTGCCTCCGCGGCAGTGACGACCGGGACGCCGGATTTAATGATGCCGGCTTTTTCCGTCGCAATTTTTTCCAGCGTCTCGCCGAGCCAAGCTTCGTGATCGAACTGCACGTTGGTGATGACGCTGGCCAGCGGGGTGACGAGGTTGGTGGCGTCGAGCCGTCCGCCGAGTCCGGTTTCCCAAATGACGAGTTCGCACTGCTGCTCCGCGAAGTGGCGAAGCGCGAGCAGGGTCACGACTTCAAAAAAGGTCGGATGATTTTCCGGCGTACACTCCGCAAGCCACGGCTGCACCTCACTCACCAGCCGGGCGACGGTTTCTTCCGGGACCAACACGCGGTTAACTTGGATGCGCTCGCGGAAGCTGATCAGGTGGGGCGAGGTGAAGAGGCCGACGCGCAGCCCGGCATTGCGGTAAATGGACTCCAGCATCGCACACGTCGAGCCTTTACCGTTCGTGCCGGCGACATGGATGAAGCGCAACGCGCGCTCAGGATTTCCCGCCCGCGCGGCCAGTCGAGAGATGGTCTCCAATCCCGGTCGCGCCCCAAACATCTGGAGCGACTGGAGCGACTGGATGGCTTGCGGATAGTTCACGCGCTGGGACCGGACCCGCACCGCGCGGTCACAAGGGCCGGTGATGCATGAACGCGTGCGCCGCCGAGATGAAGCCCTTGAACAGGGGGTGCGGCTGATGCGGCTTGCTCTGAAACTCGGGATGAAACTGCGACGCGATGAAGAACGGGTGCGCCGGAATCTCGATCATCTCCACCAGCTTGCCGTCGGGCGTGGTGCCGCTGAGGATGAAGCCCGCCTGCTCGAACTGCTCGCGATACTTGTTGTTGAACTCGTAGCGATGGCGGTGACGCTCGTGGATGACGAAGGCGCCGTAAAGTTTCGCCGCGAGCGAATTGGGCTGGAGCTGCGACGCCGTGAGCCCCAGCCGCATGGTCCCGCCTTTCTTGGTCACGGACTTTTGCTCTTCTTGCAGGGCGATGACGGGGTGCGGGGTCTTGGGATCGAATTCCGTGGATTGCGCCTTCTCGAGCTTGAGCACGTTACGCGCAAACTCGATGGTCGCGATCTGCATCCCCAGGCACAGGCCGAGGTAGGGCACTTTGTGTTCGCGCGCATACTGCGCGGCGAGAATTTTCCCCTCAATGCCACGCTCGCCGAAACCGCCCGGCACAAGAATGCCGCCCAACCCAGGGAGCACGTTCTCCGGTCCCTGGCGCTCGATGTCCTCGGCGTCGAGCTTCACCAACTCCACGCCGCAGTCATTGGCAATGCCGCCGTGGATGACGGCCTCATAGACGGATTTGTAGGCGTCCTGCAGCTCGATGTATTTGCCGACCACGCCGATGCGGACGCGGTGGGCGGGCGCAATGAGCTTGCGGACGATTTCCTGCCAGTGCGCCATGTTCGCGACCGGTGTATCGAGGTGGAGCAGGCGGCAAACAATGTCGTCCATGCGCTCGCGCTGGAGCATGAGCGGCAGTTCATAGATGGAATGATCGACGTCCTTGACCTCGATCACGGCCTCGTATGGCACGTTGCAGAACATGGAGATTTTCTGGCGCAGCTCCTTGTTAAGCGGGTACTCGCAGCGGCAGGCGAGAATCTGCGGCGTGATGCCGATCTCGCGGAGCTTCGCGACGGATTGCTGCGTGGGCTTGGTCTTGAGTTCGCCGGCCGCCTTGATGAACGGCACGTAGGTGACGTGAATGAAGATGGCGTTGTGCGGGCCGACTTCGAGCGCGAACTCACGGATGGCTTCAAGAAAGGGCAGCCCCTCGATGTCGCCGGTGGTGCCGCCGATCTCGGTGATCATCACGTCGGCCTTGGAACGCTCGGCGAGTTGGTGGATGCGCGACTTGATTTCGTCCGTGACGTGGGGAATCACCTGCACGGTCTTGCCGAGATATTTCCCCTCGCGCTCGTTGTTGAGCACGGTCTGATAAACCTGCCCGCTGGTCAGGTTGTTCAGGCGCGTCAGGCTGACGTCGGTGAAGCGCTCGTAATGGCCCAGGTCCAGGTCGGTCTCCGCGCCGTCGTTCAGCACATAAACTTCGCCATGCTGGTAGGGCGACATGGTGCCGGGATCGACGTTGAGGTACGGATCAAACTTCTGGAGCGTGACTTTAAGGCCGCGGTTCTCGAGCAAAGTGCCGAGCGCCGCCGCCGTCAGACCCTTGCCGAGCGAACTGACCACACCGCCTGTGACGAAGATGTATTTCATGTCTGAGGTTTTCTGGTGAGCCGGTGAGTGAGTCAGTGAATCAGTGAGACGAAGCCGGATCTCACCCACTACTCACCCACTCATCCCTCACCTCTGCTGCAAAATCGCTTCCACCCGCGCCACGTCCTCCGGCACATCCACGCCCACGCTATCGTAGTCCACCTGCACTACGGCAATCTGGATACCGTTCTCCAAGGCGCGGAGCTGCTCGAGCTTCTCCGCGTCTTCCAGCGGTGACACCGGGAACCGCACCAGCCGCAGCAGCGTCTCGCGCCGGTATCCGTAAATGCCGAGATGCTTCAAAAAAGGAAACGCCGCCAACTGTTCGAGCCTCGAACGACTGGCGGCCTCTCGGACGAACGGAATCGTGCGCCGGGAAAAATATAGGGCGCGGCCCGAAGCGCTGACAACGACTTTCACGACGTTGGGCGAGTCGTAGTCCTCCACGCTGCGAATGGCCGTCGCTGCCGTGGACATTTCCTCGCCCGCTAGCGCGCCCGCCACGGCGTCAATCACCGCCAGGTCTATCAACGGCTCGTCGCCCTGAATGTTCACCACCGCGTCACACGCCACCCGCGCGGCCACCTCGGCGATGCGGTCCGATCCACTGGGATGATCCCCGCGCGTCATCTCCACCCGGCAAAACTTCCGCGCCACCGCCGCGATGCGCTCGTCGTCAGTCGCCACGATCACTTCACTCAACGATTTGGCCTTCTGGCACTGCTCGACGACGTGCTGGATGAGCGACTTCCCCGCGATGAGATGCAGCGGCTTGGCC
>JAYVWQ010000292.1:0-12682 GCA_043785945.1 Akkermansia sp. | reverse complement strand
CCGCGCCCGGTTCGTGCTCGTGAAATCGATCACCTCCTGCCGCTCCGCCGACAGCACTCCGTTCGTCAGCCGCAGCCACGGCCCGCCGTCCAGGTCGTCGCTGATGATCAGTTGCACGCCGTGCAGTCCGCGTTTTTGCAAACTTTGCAGGAACTCGCGCCAATGCACCTCGGCCTCACTGAGGGCGACGCTCACGCCCAGCACCGAGCGTTTGCCATCGGGCTGGATGCCCAGGGCGATGAGCACGGCGCAGTCGAGCACACATCCGCCGTCGCGGACCTTTTCGTAACGCGCGTCGATGATGAGATAAGCGCACGTCTCCAGCGGGCGGATGCGCCAGATCTCCAGCTCGGCGTCGAGGCGGGCGGCGCACTGGCTGACCTGGGTGGAACTGACGGAGGTGCCGCAGAGTTGCTCGAGGATGGCGGAGACTTTGCGGGTGGAGACGCCCTGCACGTACATCTCGGCCAGGGCCAGCTTGAGGGCCTGCTCGCTGCGCACGCCTTTTTTAAGCGCGCTGGGATAGAAGTCCACGTCGCCGCGCACCTAGAGCCTGTCATGCACTTTTGGCGAAGAGCAAAGGGAGCATGAGCGTGACGAGGACCAGCCGGCGGGGGCGCGCGGCCCAGGCGAAGGTGCGCTCCACCACCCCGCGCCGCAGCAGCAGCACAAAGCCGTGCTTGGCCTCGTGATGCTTCACGACTTCCAGCCGCAGGCCGAGTTCCTGCGCCGCCGCCGTCACCTTCAGCGCCAGCAGGTGGCCCCGCGTGTCCACCGCCGCCTGCACCTTGGAGTCCTTGCGTTTCTTGGCTCCGTCGAACCCCGCCCGTCCGCCGCTCTCGGGCGTGGCGTTTTTGCCCGCCGCCAGCCGGAGCAGGGCGCGCAGATCGTGCGCCATCGCCTCGAAACACCCGGCGCGCACCCAGCGCCGCGTCTGCTGTTGCAGACGCCGTCTTCGTTCTGAATTTTTTTGCCAGCGGCCCCGTATCCTTTAGCGTGCCGCCATGTTGAGAATTCGCAAAGCGGCCGAACGGGGCCATGCCAATCACGGCTGGCTGGATTCCTATCACACCTTCTCCTTCGCGGACTATTTTGACCCGGCGCACGGCGGCTTCCGCACGCTGCGCGTCATCAACGATGATCGCGTGGCCGCCGGCCAGGGCTTCGGCACGCACCCGCACCGCGACATGGAAATCTTCAGCTACGTGCTGGCAGGCGCCATGGCCCACCGCGACAGCATGGGGAACGAGCGAGTTCTGAAGCCCGGTCAAATCCAGCTCATGAGCGCGGGCACCGGCGTGACCCACAGCGAGTTCAATCCCTTGAAGGATGAGCCTCTGCACCTGCTGCAAATCTGGATTCGCCCGGACCGCACCGCGCTCACGCCGAGCTACACCGAATGGCTGCCCAAACCGGAGCAAGCGAACACCGGCAAGGTGCTCGTCATCTCGCCCGATGGTCGGGACGGCTCGGCGTTGATTCACCAGGACGCCGAGGTCTGGCTGCTGAAACTCAAGCCCGGGCAGTCCGTCGCGCACTCGTTGCGGGCCGGACGCGGTGCTTGGTTGCAGGTGGCGAGCGGCGCGCTGACGCTCAATGAAACCCCGCTCGAAACCGGCGATGGCGCGTCCACGGAAAGCGAAGGCACGCTCCACATCACGGCCACTGCTGATACGGAGGCGCTGCTGTTTGATCTGAAGTGAAGCCCGCCGTCAAAGCCGGAACAAGGCCGTTGAAATCTGATTGAGTCTCGCGAAGGCGGCGAAGAAGACAACGGGGTGAGGTGCCGGGTTGAATACTTCCATCAGCCTTCGTTTCCTTCGCGAGAAATCTTTTCTCTTGGCTATGGCTGCGGACGCAGCGTGATGGCGCGCAAATCCATCACCGCTAGGCCGGGCTTCTTCAACGGCTTCACCTCCACGGTGTACTCCCCGGCCGTGGTGAAGGTGAACGTGCCGATCATGCGGTTGGTCCAGTTGGTGAACGCGCCTGTGTCCGGCACGATGTCCTTGATGACCTGTTCGCCCACGCGGAACGCGACCTCGCTCCCGCCGCTGCCCTTGCCGCAGGCTTGCGTGAGCGTCACGGTGAATTTTCCCGGCGTGCTCACCTTGAAATCCCAGCTCACCCAGTCCTCCGCGCGCGTCCAGTAGCCGATGGTGTTCTTATGCACCGGCGGCTCGTAACGGATGTTCTGGCCGTGGACCGCGGCGTTGGTGGCGAGCAGCAGGATTGTGCCGTCGGTCTTTTGCTCGTTGGCCGGCCGGATGTCAGCGGCGCGGAGGTGAATGAGCGTGGCGACAAAGGTGATCAGGTAAAAAAGTTTCATTGGCTTCGCGCGGTCATAGACGGACGCCGCCATTATTTCAACAGTGCTTCCGCGTGCTTGCGGGCGGCGGGACTGGTGCCGCCGAGCATTCGGGCCAGCTCTTCCACGCGTGCGGTTTTGCCGAGCAGTTCCATTTCTGAAATGGTGCGTCCGTCCTTCACCTGCTTGGTCACGACGAAATGCGCGTCGGCGTGCGCGGCCACGGGCGCCAGATGCGTGATGCAGAGCACCTGATGGTTGCGCGCGATCTGCTTCATTTTTTCCCCCACGGCATTGGCCGTCTCGCCGCCGACGTTCGCGTCCACCTCGTCGAACACCAGCACGGGCACGTCGTCTTCCGCCGCGAGCACGGTCTTGAGGGCCAACATCACGCGCGCCATTTCGCCGGAGGATGCGATGGCGCGGAGCGGGCGGGCTGGTTCGCCGGGGTTGGGGGCGAATTGAAATTCGATGACGTCGAGGCCGGAAGGGGAGATTGAGGATTGAGGATTGAAGGCCACGTCGAAATTGCTTTGCGCGAAACCGAGGGCACTGAGTTCCTTCGCCACGGACTTGCTGAGTTTGGGCACGAGCTTCTTGCGCTCGGCGGAAAGCTGCTGGCCGAGGCGGAGCAGTTCGCGGTCAAGCTGCTGGAGCGCGGCGTTCAGACGGACGAGTTCCGCGTCGCGCTGTTCGAGGGATTGAAGTTTGCGCCCCGCCTCCTCGCCGAACGCGATGACATGCACCAGTGCCGGGCCATACTTGCGCTTCAAGCTCTGCAAACGATTCAGCCGTTCCTCCAATTCGTGCAGCCGCGCCGGGTCGAGTTCCACCGCATCGAGGTAGTGCGATAACTCGCCTTGCAACTCGCGCAATGCAGCAGTGCCTTGCTCATGCAGTTGCACTAAGGACTGCGAGGAGGTCGAGGCGTCGAGGCGTTGCAAGTCGTGCAGGGCACGGCCGAGCGCGCCGGACTGGGTGAGGATGGAACCGTCGTTCTCGCTCAAGAGTCCGAGCGCACCTTGGCCGAGTTCCAGCAGGCGAGCCGCGTTGCTGGCGCGCTGGTAGTCGGCCTCAATCTGTTCGTCCTCGCCGGGTTGGAGCTTCGCGCCCTCGATCTCTCGCACTTGAAAACGCAACAGGTCGAGCTGCTGGGCGTAGGTTTTTTCATCGACGATGAGCGCGGCTTTCTCTGTCTCCAGAGTCGCGCGGTCATGGACGAGCGCGGCGAACTCGGCGCGCTTCGGCTCCAGCTTTCCGAAGGCATCGAGAATGGCGAGCTGCCGCGCCGGCTGCAGGAGCGACTGGTGCTCATGTGGTCCGTGCATGTCCACGAGCCACTCGCCCAGCGCGGCCAGCGTGGCCAGAGTCGTGGGCGAGCCGTTGACGAACTGCCGGTTCGTGCCCGCCGCCGTGAAGGCGCGCTTGATGACGAGCTGATGTTCTTCGCACGGTTCCAGCCCGTTCTCGTCGAGGAAAGTCTGGAGCGGCGCGCGCAGCTGGCGCACGTCGAAGGCCGCTTCGACCGAGCAGGCCTCCGCGCCACTGCGGATGAGGGTGCGGTCGGCCCGCTGGCCGAGGGCCAGGTTGAGCGCGCCGATGATGACGGACTTGCCCGCGCCGGTTTCGCCGGTGATGGCGTTGTAGCCGGGCTGGAGTTCCAGCGTCAGGTCGGCGACGAGCGCGAGGTTTTTGATTCGCAGCGTGGCGAGCATGGGGAAAGGTTGCGTGAGGCGGGGCGTTGCGGCAAAGTTTTTCCCGAAGCGATGAAAGCCATTTACGACCGAGTGATACTCCAAACTCCATGAGCTTCTCCCTCACCTTCCTCGGCTCCGGCACCTCGCAGGGCGTGCCCATCATTGGCAAGGACTACCCGCCCGAGTTCCTCGCCAACCCGAGGAATCACCGCACCCGCCCGTCCATTTACGTCGCCACGCCGCAGGCCAAAATCATCGTCGATACCACGCCCGAGTTTCGCCTCCAGTGCTTGCGCGAGAACATCCGCTGGCTCGACGCCGTGGTCTTCACCCATCCGCACGCCGACCACATCATGGGTTTGGATGACTGCCGGCGCTTCTGCGATTTGCGGAACGGGCCGCTGCCCATCTACGCGGACGAAGGCACGATGGCGGCACTGCGGCGTGTGTTCGCCTACGCCTTCCACGGCGGGCCGGTGCCCAAGGGTTATTTTCATCCTGACCAGCACGTCATCACCGGGCCGTTTGAAATCGGCGACTTGAAGCTGATGCCGTTCTCGTTGCCCCACGGCTCCGTTATGACGACGGGATTTGTTTTTCATCAGGGAGGACGCAAGCGCCTCGCCTACTTCAGCGACTGCAAGGAAGTCCCCGACGAGGCAGTGCGCGCGGCGCGGGGCGTCGAAGTCGTGGTGCTCGATGCGTTGCGCCGCGATTTGCATCCCACGCACATGTGTCTGGACGAAGCACTCACGGCGGCGCGGCGCATCGGCGCGGAGCGGACTTACCTCACGCACCTCACCCATGATTACGATCACGATCTGGCCCAGGCCGAGCTGCCGGAAACTGTCTCATTGGCCTACGACGGATTGTGTGTAGAGTTTTCCGCATCATGAAATGGATCATCGGGACGGCTCTTCTCTTGTGCGCGACCACCGGCCTGCGGGCGGCGGGCGCGGGTGACTCGGTGGTGGTGGTGTTCAACAAGAACCTGCCCGATTCCAAGCAGCTCGCCGAGTATTACGCGACGAAACGCGGCGTGCCCGCCAGTCAGTTGTTCGGCGTGGACGTGAACGCCGCTTCCGAGGTGATGACGCGCGCCGAGTTTCGCGACCAGCTTCAAACCCCCATCTTCAAGTGGCTCGTGCGCGAAAAACTCTTCACGCCCAATCCGAAAAGGAAAAAGGCGGGGGACGCCGAATACCGCACCCTCCTCGGCGCGAAAGTGCGCTACTTGGTTCTCTGCTACGGCGTGCCGTTGAAAATTTCCCGCGACCCCACCATCAAGGAAGACGGCGCGGACAAGGTGCAGGAACAGTTGCGCGGACGAAATGAAGCGGCGGTGGATGCCGACCTCGCCTTGCTGCCCGTGAGCCAGGAGCAGTTCCCGCTGACCGGGCCGGTGGGCAATCCGTTTTACCTCGGCACCAACGCCCTCGCCATGAACCCCACCAATGGACTGCTCATGGTCGCGCGGCTCGACGGTCCCACGGCGGCCATCGCGCGCGGGCTGGTGGACAAGGCCCTGGAAGCTGAGGCGAACGGGCTTTGGGGCCGCGCTTATTTCGATTCACGCGGCATCACCAACGGCGAATACAAGCTCGGCGACGACTGGATGCGGACGGCAGCGCTGATTACGGAACGGCTGGGCTTCGACACCACGCTCGATAAAAATGAAGCGACCTTTGACTCCGCTTTCCCCATGAGCCAGATCGCGTTCTACGCCGGCTGGTATGACCAGAACGTGTCCGGCCCACTGGCCCGGCCCAGCGTGGAGTTCATGCCCGGCGCGTTCGCCTATCATCTTCATTCGTTCAGCGCCAACACCCTGCGCTCGGCCACGGCCCACTGGGTCGGGCCGCTCCTCATGCGCGGCGCGACCATCACCTTCGGCTGCGTGGACGAGCCGTATCTGACGGGCACTCCCAACGTGGCCGCGTTCCTCGACCGGCTCATCTACCGCCGCTGGACCTTTGGCGAGGCGGCCTACGGCTGTCAGGCGTCGCTGTCGTGGCAAACCACGGTCATTGGCGATCCGTTATATGCGCCTTTCGCGATGCCGCCCGATCAACTGCACTTCAAACTCGAACGCGAACACAGCCCGCTGCTCGAATGGTCGCACGAGCGCGTGGTCGGGTTGAATCACGCCACTGGTCTGGGTGCGCCGGACCTGATCAAATACCTCGCCGACATTCCCCTCACCACGAACAGCGCCGTGCTCCTGGAAAAGTTGGGCGACCTGCAGCGCGAGAACAAGCGCACCTCCGCCGCGTGCGAAGCCTACGCGGCGGCGCTCAAGCAGAAGCCTTCGCCGCAGCAAAAAATCCGGCTCCTGCTCACCCTTGGGGAATTGTATTCGCTGGTCGCCCGCGATCAGGAAGCGTTCAACGCCTACCAGCAACTCGTCACCGAAGTGCCGGACTATCCCAAGCTCGGAACCATCTACCAGCACCTCGCCGATCTCTCCCGCACGCTGGGCAAGAAAGACGACGCGGAGAAATACGCCAAGGAGGCGGCGCGGCTCGCTGCTCAGAAACTGTAAAACAGGCCCGGTTTGATTAAACTGGATAAGATTATGCACGAAAAATTAGAAAACCCTTTTCAAGTGCATCCCGACTGGCATCACAACGCGTGTATCAGCGACAGCCTGCAATATTGGGAACTCGGCTACCAGTATGTGTGTGCCGCCGACGCATTAGTCCAAGAGACTGTCGATGACACCAGTCTTCTGGATGTGTACGTCTCGCCCTTGTGTTATCTGTACCGCCTTGCAGTTGAACTCTTCCTGAAAGATTTGTTCTGGCAGAGTCACTTCCTTGCTCACGGAGAGAGAAAGCTCCCGAAGATGACGCACAATCTGTCAGAACTCTGGAAAAAACTGAGCGCGGACGCGCAGGCTGTACTTGGTCCTGCCTTCCCGTTGAGCATGCAAGACACAAACTTGCTGAAACAACTCCTTGTTCAGATAGAAGATCATGACCCGAGATCAGACGCCTTCCGATTCCCATTCGACGCGAAAGGGAACAGGTCTCATCCATCGCTCAGGCATGTCAACGTCCGTTCGCTATCCAAGAATGTTCACCAAGCAGTCGATTTGCTAGGCAACTTAAAGGAGCTCGTGATGGATTCTTATCTGGCCAAGAGCGAGAAGACGGTCGGACAAGATGCTGCACCAAATGTCGGCACTGCGAGGGCTTCAGGAAGTTCAAAAGTTACGGAGTGGCCGTCACTGGTGAACTGATCGGTAAGCGCGTCACTTCTTCCCCAGTAGATGCTTCGATTTCATTGAATTCGCACCAAAAGATTGGTGGCTTCGCTGAGTCCATTCGTGCAGGCGCTTTTCAGCCAGTGAATTGCGAGCGCGCGGTTGGTTTCTACGCCGTCAGCTGTCAGATAACGCCGGCCAAGCTCATATTGAAAACTGCCATAGCCATTGCTGGCTTGCTGATGCTGGAAAGCGATAACGCGCTTGGATAGGTCTTGCTTTGCGATGGCGTTGGCGGCGGCAATTTGTCGTGCCCGTTCTTGTTGCGCACGAAGCTTTTCCTCTCGCCCGCGCTGCGGTTGTTCTTCGTAGTACCTCTTATTGATAGCTTCTGCTGTATTCGCGGCTGGCTGCCCAGCTTCAGCACTGGAAATGTTTCGCAGTTCGTACGACGCCTTGACCTGTCCCCATTTGCACCACACTCCATCGAATTGAAAGACTCGTGCATCACGACCTGCGAATGCCTTGAAGCGCCACTTCTGACCCTTGGCCAATCCACCACTTAAAAGATCCACTGCGTTACCTACCACGGCACCCGATTCGTCAAGTAGCTTGAACTGAATTTTGAAGTAGCCATCGTGTTCCGTCTTATTCTCCAAGTGTCCGATGATGTACCCCTCTTCGCTACGCACGTCCGTTACAGCAACAACGTAACCGGACGATGTTGAACCCGCCCCTGCCCCCGACTCTGCTCCCAATGATGAAGTTGATTGAGGAACATCGCACCCGCAGAGGGAGATCAGGAGAATGGAACGGAACAGAATTGGTTTCATTGCGTCAGTTTCCAGCGAGGACAATAATCATGTGATCGGATTGAGAAACACAAGCGCACATTTGGTGCCGCGCTCGCTGAGGACATGCCGCCTCGCTGAAACTGCGGATGCGTCCGCAGCCGCCCCCACTTCTCCGGGTTCAGCGGTGCGATCCGGTATTCGTTGGCGTGCAGTGGTTCGGCGCTGTGCGAGGTGCGGGCGCGTTCCAGCCAGCGCCCACTCCGGGCTGGCAGCGGGCCTGGAATCGGCATACTCTGCGGCATGATGACTGAAACCATCGAAGCGCGCGGGCACACGACCCGTGACGGCATGTTGAATCTCAGCGTGAACGTCGGCGTGGCGGATGCGGATGTTTCCGTGGTGGTGCATGTGAAGCCGCTGGCCGCGCCGGGTGAACTGGATGCCAACGGCTGGCCCCAGGGTTTCTTTGAGCGCGTCGCCGGCTCCATGCCGGAACTGAGCCGCGCGCCGCAGGGTCCATTCGAGCAACGCCTGACTTTGGAATGATTTTCCTGCCGGACACCAACGCATGCATCACGCTGCTGCGCCAGCGCCACGCGAAGTTAATCGCGCGCTGGCGGGTGGTGAAAGCCAGTGAGGTGACGCTGTGTTCCGTGGTCGTTTATGAGCTGCGTCACGGGGCGGAGCGCAGTTCCAATCCCGTCGCCGAACACGCCAAGCTGGATGCCTTCCTCGCCCCATTCACGTCCCTGCCGTTCGATGATGCGGCGGCGCGGAAGTGCGCCGAAATACGGCGCGAGCTGGAGCGCAGCGGCAGCTCGATTGGCCCGCATGATTTGCAAATCGCCGCCATCGCGCTCCAGCACGGCCTGACTTTGGTGACGCACAACACGGGGGAGTTCAGCCGGATTTCCGGATTGCGGTGGGAAGACTGGGAAGCGTGAGAGCATCTCGCCTCACTGAAACTGGAAAAACTATTCCGCTTTTCCTTCGCCCCCTTCGTCTTCTTCGCGAGACATCTTCCCCCTCACCGTCTCCGCTTTTGCGGAGGGCGGCCACCGCCGGGCCTTGGTCGTTGATGCGATGAGGGGATCAACGCGCGTTGGCCAGACGAGGACAATTGACCGGGCGCGCGTCCTTGCGGGGCTGACTTCTGCTGCGTGGGCTTGTGTGGTCCGGGCTTGGACCGGCGCTCGTCGGGCCGACGCTGGGGTTGGCGTTCCGGTTGGCGCTGCGGCTGTTTCTGGCCTCGATTGTCGGAACGACCGGGGCGACCGCGCTCCGGCTGCCGGGGACGTTCCATCGGACGTTCGCGGCGCTCGCCGCCGGCGCGGGCGGGGAGGACCGGGCGTTTGCGGTCCACGGTGGCGAGGCGGAAGTCCACCTGCTTCTTGAACGAGTTCACCTTGGCGATCTGCACCTCCACCTTGTCGCCGAGACGGATGATGCGCCGGGTGCGGCGGCCGATGAGATGATTGCGCTCCGGCTCGAAAATGTAGAAGTCATCCTCCATCGTCGAGAGCGGCACGAGTCCGCTCATGCTCAGTTCGGGCACATCGACGAAGAAGCCCATGTTGCGCACGTCCGTGACGAGCGCGGCGTAACGCTGCGGCTGGCCGGACGCGAGCTGCGCCTTGAGGAAGGCGAAGAGCTTCACGTCCTTGCTGTCGCGCTCGGCGTCGGCGGAGTTGCGCTCGGTGTCGGAAATGTGATCGGCGGTCTGCTTGAGCGAGTGGGTGGGACCGTGGCTGCTTTGAAAGAGCGCGCGATGCACCACGAGGTCGGCGTAGCGGCGGATGGGCGAGGTGAAGTGCGTGTATTTCTTTTTCGCCAGGCCGTAATGGCCGAGCGGCTCGACGGCGTAACGGGCGCGCATGAGCGACTTGAGAAATCCGATTTTGAGCGCCTGGCCGATGGGGATGGTGCCGAGCTTGTGGAGGAGGCGCTGCACTTCGAGGCGGTTGCTCAGGTTGCCGCACGGGACGTTGTGACTGAGCACATCCTCGCGATATTCTTGGAGGCGGCGGGCATCCGGCTCTTCATGGATGCGGTAGATGGCCTTGTGATTCTGGCTCATCAGCCGCGTGGCCACGGCTTCATTGGCGAGCAACATGCACTCCTCGATGAGTTGATGCGAAACGTCGTTCACTATCTTCTCGATGCGCAGGATGCGGCCCTGTTCATCGAGCCGAATCTTGGTTTCGGGGAAATCGAGTTCCAGCGAGCCAGCCTTGAAGCGCAGCCGGCGGATGCGCTGGGTCAGTTCGTTGGCGTCGTGCAACATCTGCTCGATGGGGTTCTCCGGCGGGCGCTGGAGCACGGCGAAGACTTCCTTGTAGCTGAAGCGGCGCTGCGAGTGGATGACGGCGGGGTAGAAGTGCGTGCTGACCACATGGCCCTCGTTCGAGATGAGGAACTCCACGCATTTGGTCAGGCGATCTACGTGGGGCTTGAGCGAACAAAGCTCGTTGCTCAGGGCCTCCGGCAGCATGGGAATCACGCGGTCCACGAGGTAGGTCGAGTTGCCGCGCTTGCGCGCCTCGTCGTCCAGCGGCGTGCCGGGCTTCACGTAATGCGACACGTCCGCGATGTGGACCCACAGTTTCCATTGCTCGGGCGAAACGCGTTGCAGGCAGATGGCGTCGTCGAAGTCTTTCGCGTCGTCGGGATCAATTGTGACGACTTGATCGCGCCGGCAATCCGTGCGGCCCCCGAGTTCGTGCGGTTGCACTTCGCTGCCGATGGCGCGCGCGTCGTGCAGCACGTTCTTGGGGAAGTGGAGCGCAAGGTTGTATTGGCGCAGCACCGAGAGCATATCGACCCCTTCCTCGTCGGGCGCACCGAGCACTTCGATGATCTCGCCCTCGGGGTTGGTGTGGCGGGATTCCCATTCCTGAAGCTCGACCACGACCTTGTCGCCGATCTGCGCGGGCCGTCCGACGTCGCGCGGCTCCGGCACGTAAATGTCGTGGGGCATGCGCGGGTCGTCCGGGACCACGAGCAGGAACTGGCGGCTGCGCTGGAGGGTGCCGACGATCTGGGTGCGCTTGCGCTGGAGAATGCGGATGACCGTGCCGGTGTTTTCCTCGGCGGCTCCGGGGCGCGCGGGCCGGCGTTTCATGTCGCGCCGCACCAGCACATGGTCCTCGTGCAACGCCGTGCCGGTGGAGTTTTCCGGAATCGCGATCTCTTTCAGTTCGGGATCATCGGGCTGGAGAAATCCCTTGCCCGCGCGGTTCATCCGGATTTTGCCCGGAATCAAATCCGCCTCGCTGGGCACGATGTAGCGGTTGCCCTTGAGGCGGGCGATTTCGCCCGACTGCTCCATTGCGCGCAACACGCGCTGCAATTCCTGCTGCTGGTTGGGCACGAGATCGAGATGCACCAGCAACTCGGGGACGTTCAGCGGGAGGTAATCTTTCTGTCCCAGCAACTGCAAAATTTTCTCTTCCATAATTTTTATTGCGGCGAAAACCGGCCCGCGAGGCGGGCGAGTTTGCCGTTTGACTCCATTCACTGCACGCCGCCAAGGTGCGGGTGCCTGCGGAGAAACTTACATTCCGCCGGTGAGTCAACGACAGACCAAACGACAGAATATTATGGGCGACAAATCCCCGAAAGCCGTGAACAAGAAGTCCACGCAGAAGAACTCCAAGGCCAGCGCGGCCGACCAGAAGAAGAACCAGGCCGCCGCCGCGAAGAGCGCCGCCGCCAAGAAGCGCTAAACCCACTCATCCTTTGAGTGAGCGCCGCCCCGAAGCTTCGGGGCGGCGCTTTTCGTTTCTTCGCCTGTTGGTTTGCTGTTTTTGGATTCGGCCATTGCGCGGGCCACACCGCGCCCCATACTCGCCGGGCCATGGGCAAACTCAAAGTGTCAGCAACCGGAGCCGGCTATCTCGGCGAAACATTGGTCCACAAAATTTCACGCGAAGTGGGCGTGGTGGAGCATGTGCTCGAGGCCACCGGGGGCTGGCCGCCGCAGATCACCCTGAAGATGAAGGATGGCTCCACCAAGAAGGGGAACCTGAGCGATTTCCGCGAGCCGAGCGGCACGGAGCGCAAGTCCATCGCGCCGAAGTGAACGTCCCAGCGCGCCCGGTCAGAGCAACTTGCTTTGACCTTCCTGGGGCGCACGCTGCTTCTGAAATTCCTCGCACAGCGCAGCCAGTTGGGCGCGCGTGAACTGCTTCCGAATCTTCGCCATTTCCGCCGCCGCGAGTTGATCACACCGTTCGTTGTCCGCATGACCAGCGTGGCCTTTGAGCCAGTGCCATTCAATTTTGTGGGTGCGGGCCAGCGCGTCGAGCTGCCGCCACAGGTCTTCGTTGCGCACCGGTTTCTTGTCCACGGTGAGCCAACCGCGCGCCTTCCAGGAACGGAGCCAGGCCGTGATGCCCTGCCGCACGTATTGTGAATCGGTGAAGAAGCTGATCGCGCACGGTTCCGTCAAAGCGGTCAGCGCGCCGATGGCGGCTTGAAGTTCCATGCGGTTGTTGGTCGTGGCCGTGGCACCGCCACTGACCTCGGCGGACACTTCGCCGTAGCGCAGCACCGCCGCCCAACCGCCGGGACCAGGATTGCCTTCGCACCCGCCATCCGTGTGGATCGTGACTTGTTTCATTTGAATCGGGAGCATCGCTGGCCGCGCTGTTCTCGGAAGAGTGTTTGGCCGGCCGTT
>JAYVWQ010000291.1:0-5131 GCA_043785945.1 Akkermansia sp. | reverse complement strand
CCGTGCGGTTCGACGGTGGCGAGCGGGAACTGGCTGATGAACTGGACCTCGTGCTCGATGTCTACGTCGAGTTCGTCGGATTGCAGAAGAGTTTCAGCTTTGCGCAGGATGCCGAGAAGTTTTCCCGCGGTGAGCCGGTGATCGAGATCGTGCGCCACCCAGGTTTGCAGTCGGCAATACGTTTCGGTGCGCGCCGTGCCCCCGCAATCGACGAAGCGCTTGTCGATGCGCGCCACCTCGGTGACGTGGGCGTGCGCGGGAACCTTGTCGCCGTTCGGGAGCACGAAGCGGAGGGTCGCGTCGGGATGCAACGCGAGGACAGATTTGAGTTCGCTGACTTTCATGGGCGGGCAGTCGGAGCAGCTTCAGCGCGCGGCCAGGCTGCATTGTTCCGCGCACCAGGATTCGATGCGGGACTGGATCGTATCGCGGACCTCGCGGGTGCGGGCGAGCTTTTCTTCGGGCGTGCCTTGGAAGGAGGAGGGATCAGGAAAGCCCCAGTGCAGGCGGGTGGTGACGCCGGGGAAAATGGGGCAGCGTTCGGCGCTGGTCTCGTCGCATACGGTAATGACGTAGTGGAAGTGTTCGCTGCGTTTGAGGAAGTCGGCGACGGCCTTGGTCTGGTTCTGCGAGATGTCGATCCCGGCCTCGCTCATGGCCTGCACGACGACGGGATTCAATTTGCCTGGCTCGATGCCGGCGCTCTGGGCCTCGAAGTTTTCCGGGCAGGCGGCGTTTAGGAATGCCTCAGCCATCTGGCTGCGCGCGCTGTTGTGGATGCAGACGAAAAGCACTTTCTGTTTCATGCCCGCACTGTGAGCGGGGACGCGGCGCCCGGCAAATTCAAATTCGTGATCTGACGCGGGGCGGACGCGGCGTCACTGGTATTTGACCGCTTCGTTCCGCTGCCGCCATTCAGCCGTAACATGCGCCCCCCACACTGGGCGCAGTGAAACTCCTGACGCACCTTTTTTTGAACGAATGCGAACTGCTGCCGGGCACAGAGTGGAAAGATCCCTCGACGGGCTGGAAGATCGTTTTGATCTCCAAGGGTTTCTTCTACTGGATCGCGCGGCCGGGGGCGCGGGATTTGCAGACGGGGGACGTGCTGGTCATCGGGCCGGGCAGCGAAGGCGTGCTGCGGACCAGCCAGATTAGCGCGGCGGCGCTCCACTTTTTCTACTTTGATCCCGAGCATCTGGTCGGGCTGATGTCGCTCTCGGAGCGGCTTTCACTGGAAAGTTTCGCGCAGACGGCGCAGACGCGCATCATCCCGGCGGCGGACCCCATCGCGCGGGAATACACCGACTTGGTGAGCAATGCCGGCAAGCGGCGCGGCTTCTTCTACCGCTGCCGCATTCTGCACCTGGTGGCGATGATTTTTGGCGATGCGCTGCCGACCGTGCCGCAACCGAAGAACAACGTGGCCACCACCCTGTTGCGCTTCGAGGAGATCATCGCGCGCATCCCGGACGCGGACCTGATCAACTACACGTCGGAGAAACTGGCCGAGATGTGCGGGTGCAGCCTGCGCCATTTCCGCCGCATGTTTCGCAAGCAGTTCAAGACTTCCATCCGGGCCAAACAAACCGAGCTGCGTCTGGAGAAGGCGCGGCAGCTCCTCGCCGACACGGAGGATAAAATCATCACCATCGCCTATGAGAGCGGCTACCGGCACCTGGGATTCTTCAACGCCATGTTCAAAAAACGCTTCGGCATGACCCCCAGCGAATGGCGGCGCACCAACCCGGACAAGGAAAAGGACACCGCCCGCCGTCGTCCGGCGCGCGGCAAGTCCGCCGTGCTCGCTCTCCTTCTGATGGTGGCGATGATGTTCGGCTGGCCCGCTGAGTCTGCCACGCCGACCACCAATGCTCCGCCGGGCACCATCGCGCGCGCCACGAACGCGCCGGGCTTCCATGTCATCGGGTACGAAGTGCAGGGCAACACGCTCTTGAGCCAGGAGCTGCTGGAGAAAATATTTACGGACTACGCGGGGCCAGCCATCAGCGTGGATCAAATCCGCGCCGCGCTCGGCGAACTGCAACTGGCCTATCGCGGGCGCGGTTACGTGACGGTGGCGGTGAGCCTGCCCGTGCAGTCGATCACCAACGGATATGTGAAGGTGATGGTGACGGAGGCGAAGCTGGCGGAGATCGCGGTGGAGGGAAACCGTTTCTACAGCGAGGAGAACGTGCGCGCCGCGCTGCCCAGCCTGCGCACCAACGTGTTGCTCAACAACCTCGTCTTCCAGCAGGAGTTGGACGCGGCGAACCAAAGCCGCGACCGGCAGATTTATCCCGTCATCGGCCCCGGCCCCGAACCGGGCACCTCGTCGCTGACTCTGAAGGTGAAGGACCAGTTTCCCATGCATGGACGATTTGAGCTGAACAACGTCTCCACGCCCGGCACGCCCGAGCTGCGGATGAATTCCTCCCTGCAATACAACAACCTCTGGCAGCTCGATCATCAGGCGGGCGTGCAATACACCTTCACGCCTCAGCAATACAAAGCGGCCCAGCCCTGGCCCGATGTGTGGAACCGGCCGCTGGTGGCGAACTACAGCACGTTCTATCGGGTGCCGCTGGATGCGGGTGATTCCGCCTCGCGCCGGGCCCGGGACTACGCGGTGGCGGACTTCGGCTACGACGAGACGACCCGCAAGTTCCGCGCGCCCGCGCTGACGGGCCGTCCCGAGATTATCGTCTATGGCTCGCGTTCGGACTCGGACACGGGACTGAAGCTCGGCCCGCGCGAACTCATCACGCAGACGGCCATCGCCAAGTTCGAGTCGCAGTCGTCCGGCCAGGATTTGACGCTCAACGAGAACGTGGGCGCGCGCCTGACCGTGCCGCTGCCCTCGCGGGCGGGCATCAACTGGTCGGTCAACGGGGGGCTGGATTACAAGAACTACGAGCTGCAGAGCTTCAACACGAACACCTTCTTCACCGCCATCACGATCACGAACAACGGCCAGCCGCAGGTCATCCGTTCCACGGCGACCTTCGGCCAGCCGCCCGTGAGCAAGGAGCTGTATTATTTTCCGCTGGCCTTCGGCTTCGATGCCTCGCGATCTGACAAGTGGGGCGTGACTGTTTTCAACTGGAACAACAGCTTCAACTTCACCGAATCGGAGCAGGATGGGTTCAAGAAAGTCGGCGGACCCGAGGCTTCGCCCAACTACTACATCGCCAGCGCCGGGCTGACGCGCGACTTCAACCTGCCCGGTGAATTTCAACTGCATCTGCGCGCCGACGGCCAGTGGGCCAGCGGCCCGCTGATCAACAGCGAGCAGTTCGGCGTGGGCGGATTGCAGGGCGTGCGCGGCTACCAGGACGGGCAAATTTACGGCGACTCCGGCTGGCGGATGCTCTTCGAGCCGCGCACCCCGCTCATCAACTGCGGCCTCGTGGACGGGACCGAGACGATGTATGCGCGCCTCTCCGTGTTCATGGACTACGGCCAGGTGTTCTATGCGGCTGACCGGGCGGGCGCTCCGGAGCATTACAATTTGTGGGGCACCGGCGTGGGCTTAAACGTGACCATCGGGAGCCACTTTGATCTGCGCTTCAGTTGGGGCATTGCGCTGCAGGATGTGCCGGGGTGGAGTGCGAACAAATCCCGCGCCAGCTTTGGCCTGGGCTATCAATTTTAAAGGACGATCCAGTCATGGGGAGGTTATCGCGGAGGGCATGAAGGCGGCAAAAGATGGGGTGCGAGAAGTTTGGATCCTCGGGCATTTTTCCTCCTGAGCGAACGCAGGCGATATCCGTCCGATCAACGCGCGGCGTTCCATTTCACCGGCGTGGCGTGACAGCCGCCCTGGTCATTGCTTAAACTCCCGCCGTTGATGAGAAGTTTGCTCCCCAACTGGATGCTCGGGTGGCGGCGGTGGCTCGCGCTGCCGGTCGCCCTCTGCCTGTTCCAGGGCTGCATCGGCCCCCGCATGCAGTTGTTGCGGCAGGTCGAGGTCGGCTCCTCGGTGACGAACCTCGCCTTTCGCAATTCCCTCGCTGCGTTCGTCGGCACCCCTTTTGTTGCCGGCAACCGCATCACGCGCCTGATGAATGGCGATGAAATTTTTCCCGCCATGTTGAGCGCCATTCGGGCCGCGACCAACACGATTAATCTGGAGGCCTTTCTCTGGCACTCCGGCCCTTTGAGCGATGAGTTTATCGCCGCGATCTCCGAGCGGGCCCGCGCCGGGGTTCAGGTGAGGATCATCACCGACGCGGTCGGTTCGATGGACCTGGACGACAGCGATGTGGAGGCCCTCCGTGCGGCGGGGGTGAACTTTAATTTGTATAATCCGCTCCGGCTTCATGTGCTGCCGCGTTTTTATTTCCGGGATCATCGCAAGCTGCTCATCGTGGATGGCTTGGTGGGTTTTACGGGCGGCGTCTGCATCGCCGACGAATGGACGGGCGATGCGGAGACGGTGGCGCAATGGCGCGAGACGCACTTCCGCGTGGAAGGGCCGGTGGTGGCGCAATTGCAGGGTGTGTTTGCCGCCAACTGGCTGAAGACGGAGGGGGAATTGCTTTTCGGCGAAAGGTTTTTTCCCGCGCTGGCCGCCCCCGGCGATGCGCTCGTGCAAGCGTTCCGCAGCGGGCCGCAGGACGGCCGCGAGATCGCGCGTCTCGTCTATCTCAGCGCCATCGCCGGGGCCCGGGACAACATCCGCATCGCCCAGTCCTACTTCGTGCCGGATGACCTTGCCATGGAGGCGCTGCTGGCGGCTTGTGAGCGCGGCGTGCGGGTCGAGATCATCACGCCCAGCGTGATCGATGTGGGCGCGGTGCGGCGGGCCTCGCGCTCGCTCTGGCCGCAACTGCTGGGAGCGGGCGCCCGCATCTACGAGTATGGCCCGGCCATGTACCACTGCAAATTCATGATCGTGGACGACACGTTTGTGACGGCCGGCTCGGTGAATTTTGACCAGCGATCCTTCCGCATCAATGACGAGTCCAACATCAACGTCTTCGATGCGCCGCTGGCCGCGCAGCTCATCGCCGACTTTGAAAGCGACAAGGACCACTCGACGTTCACGACTGAGCGCAGGCTGAAGATGTCACCGTGGCCCACGCGCCTTTATGAATCGCTGATGGGCTTGTTCCGGTCGCAGTTTTGA
>JAYVWQ010000290.1:0-4216 GCA_043785945.1 Akkermansia sp. | reverse complement strand
CCAACATGCGCTCGCAGGGCGACGGCAAAGGCGCGCAGCTCAACGCTCCGCTCAAGCTCAGCCTCGAACGTGCTCTCGAATACATCGACGTGGACGAGTATGTGGAAGCCACGCCCAAGAGCCTCCGCCTGCGCAAGAAAATCCTGGATGACGGTCTGCGCCGCCGCACCGAGAAGTCACGCGTGCTGAAGTTCGTGGAAGAATAGTCCGCGCGATTCACTCGTAAAATTCAAAGCAGCGCCTGCGAGGGCGCTGCTTTTTTGTTTTAGCAATTTACTACCAATACCTCAGCCGAGGAAGTCCCGCTCCAGCTGGCCGACGAGGCGCGAGACGGCCATCATCAGCTCCCCGCGTAGATCGATAAGCCGCTCTTCGCCCGCGAGGTCTATTGGCTCCCGCATCTGGCGCTGGTAACGGCGACTGAGCGGGACGGATTCGTCGGTGTCGCCGAGTTCGCGCAGGATGCGGCGCACCTCTTCGGCGGCGGCGCGGCCGGCCTGAATAGTTTTGAGCGCGGCCCGCTCGGTGGTCTCGCCGGATTGCGCACTTTGCAGCAGCCGACATTCAAAGGTGCGGCAGCGCGTGGGCCGGTCGGCGTAGATGCGGCAGAGGTTCCCCTCCAGACAGGAACAGGGCTGGGGCAGGCGCGTGATGGCACCGCGCGATTTGAGCGTGACGCCCAGTTGCACGAGTTGCGCCGGTTGGTCGGCGGGCTGGAGGCGCACGTCGGCGAACAGCACGCCGTTGCAACAAAGGGCGCACTTGGGGCAGAGCACGGACGGCCAATGAGGCGCGGGGGGCGCGGTGTTTTTCAAACGTCAGATTTGTTCCAAACGACCGGGGGCGGACGGCGCAAAACCGTCCGCCCCGTTTGCTCAGGCCACGGTGATGGCAGGATCGAGATACACGTCCTGAATGGTCTGGAGGAGCTTGACTCCTTCCTTCATGGGGCGCTGGAAGGCCTTTCGCCCCGAGATGAGTCCCATGCCGCCGGCGCGTTTGTTGATCACGGCGGTGACGGCGGCTTCGGCGAAGTCGTTCTTGCCGGAAGCGCCGCCGGAGTTGATGAGTCCGGCGCGGCCCATGAAACAATTCGCGACCTGGTAGCGGCAGAGGTCGATGGGATGGTCGCTGGTCAGCTCGGTGTAGATGCGTTCGTCGAGTTTGCCGTAGCTGGAGCCGCCGGTGTTGAGGGCTTTGAAGCCTCCGTTGTTCTCGGGCAGTTTCTGTTTGATGATGTCAGCCTGGATGGTCACGCCGAGGTGATTCGCCTGGCCGGTGAGATCGGCGCTGACGTGATAATCCTTGTCCGACTTGAAAGCGTTGTTTCGCAGGTAACACCAAAGCACCGTGGCCAGGCCATGTTCGTGCGCGGCGGCAAAAGCCTGCGCCACTTCGACGATCTGGCGTCCGCTATTGTCGGAGCCAAAGTAAATCGTGGCTCCCACCGCCGCCGCGCCCATCTCGGCGGCTTCCTTGATCGTGCCGAACATGATCTGGTCGGCCTTGTTCGGATAGGTGAGCAGTTCGTTGTGATTAATCTTCACGAGGAAGGGAATCTGGTGCGCGTATTTGCGTGCGACGGTGCCGAGCACGCCGTAGGTGGAGGCCACGGCATTGCAGCCGCCTTCGATGGCGAGCTTGACGATGTTCTCGGGATCAAAGTAGGCGGGGTTCTTGGCGAAACTCGCCCCGGCGGAATGTTCAATGCCCTGATCGACGGGCAGGATGGAGAGATAGCCGGTGCCACCAAGGCGTCCATGGCGGAAGAGGCGTTCGAGGTTGCCGAGCACGCGGTTGTTCCGATTGGAGTACGTCCAGATGCGATTGACGAAGTCGGGGGCGGGCAGATGAAGCTGGTCGCGGGGCACAGTCTTGCACTGGTGCTGGAGGAGCGAATCGGCCTTGTCGCCAAGGAGTTGGAGGATTTCGGAATTCATGGGTTTGGTTTCAGGTTTATGTTCAATGGGCGACGTGCCGGTCGGGGCACATCCTTCTTCGGCAGAGTAGTAACCGGAGCGGGCGAAGGCAATGTCCGGTTGGAAACCAGAGCGGCCAAGACCGTCCCCGAGTCGAACGGCGCGTCCGGGCATACTATCTACCCAGGCTCCCGGCTCGGAGGTGTTGCTTGTGTTGCGGACCTTTTTAACCGATAAGAAAGCCGCCGTATCGACTGCCAAGAACGCATGGAATGGCCGGTCAGCGTCAGAACGTCTAGCAGCATGAATCAAATCAGAAGTCAGTTACTTTTCGCCCGGAGGCTGTTCGCCACGGGCTTGTGTCTTGGGTTCGGTTGGCTCACTGTCGCCGCGCCCCCCAATCCGACTACCAACCTGCTGGGGCGATTGCCCGTTGCCTTTGAGGCCAACGATGGGCGGACGGACCGGCGGGCGCAGTTTGTGATGCGCGCGCCCGGCTACACGTCCTTCTTCAATGAGCGGGAAGTGGCGTTTTCCTTCCATCACGTCGAGCCGGAAAAAACTGAGGCCAAGCGCGAACGACAGCGGCGGGGCGAACATCGGCTGATGGAGCAGTCGGACATACGGATGACTTTGCTGGGCGCGCAGCCCGAAGCCCGGTTGTTCGGCGAGGAGAGCCTGCCCGGCGTGGTGCATCAACTGACCGGGGCTGATTCAGCCCGGTGGCACAAGAACATCCCGACCTATGCGCGGCTCACCACGCGAGACATTTACTGGAACATCAATCTCACCTACTACGGTAGCGCGCAGTCGCTGGAGTATGATTTCATCGTGCGGCCCGGCGGCGATCCGGCGGCGATCCGGCTGGGTTTTGAAGGAACGAGCGGGGTGGAGATTGATCCTGAGGGGCAGTTGCGACTGCGATGCGGCCCGCGCGAAGTGGCGGTGTGGCACGCCCCCGTCGCGTACCAAATGGTGAACGGAGCACGCCAGGATGTGGCGTGCCATTTCGTGGCGCTGGGCCGGCACGAGATTGGTTTTGCGCCGGGTGACTACGACCGAAACCTGCCGCTGACCATTGATCCGGTGCTGCTTTACTCCACGTATTTTGGGGCGAGCGGCGCGGACTCGGTCGAGGCCATCACGGTGGGACCGACGGGGGAGATTTTCCTCGTCGGAGAAACAACCTCGCTGGATTTCCCGACGGTTGGATATCGCACTGTCCCCTACCAGTCGAATGACGTGTTCGTCGCCAAGCTCACCAGCAATGGCGCGAATTACTTGTTCTCCACTTATTTTGGAGGCAGCGGCGACGATTTTGGCAACGCCATCGCCGTGGATTCCAGCAACACAGTCTTCATTGCGGGCAGCACGGACTCGCCGGATTTCCCGACTCAAGGCGGGCACAAGACCTACCTCTCGGGCGAACAGGATGCTTTTTTCGCGCGGTTCACAGCCGACGGCAACGCGCTGTATTATTCGACCTACCTGGGCGGCTCCAATTTCAACGCGGCCAATGCCCTTGCCCTTGGCCCGGGCGGCACCGTCTTCATCGCGGGGGAAACGGATTCCGGCTCCAGCTTCCCCAAGAAGCTCGCCTTTCAAGCGGCACCGGGGGGCGGACTGGATGGCTTCGTGGCCAAATTCAATCCTACCCTCATGGGCGCTGCCTCGTTGATCATGTCCTCGTCGCTGGGAGGAACGGATGACGAACGAATTTCTACCATCGTGGCCGATGCCACTTTCATCTATGTGGCGGGCCAAGTGGATTCACTGGATTCCTTGACCTCCACTTTCCCGGTTAAAAACGCGTTCCAATCCACCTACGGTGGGGGCGGCAGCGATGCCTTCGTTGCCAAGATTAACCCCGGTGCGGCCACCGTCAGTTGGGCGACTTTTCTGGGTGGAATCTTTGAGGACACGGCCGATGCTGTGGCCATCGACAGCGCGGCCAACGTCTATGTCGCGGGCACCACGGACTCCGATAACTTTCCGACCGTCAACCCCCAGCAGGCCAACATCGCCGGCCCGCTTTTCTTCACCCCCGATGCCTTCGTGGCCAAGTTCAGCGCCAGCGGTTCCTCCCTGCTTTACTCCACCTACTTCGGCGGAGACGCGAGCGAGACCGCCCGGGGTCTGGCCGTGGATGCCAGCGGTCTCATTTATCTGCTGGGCAATACCGACTCCACCAACTTGCCGGTGACCGAGGGGGCGTTTCAATCCATGAACAATGGCGGAAGCGATGTCTTTGTCGCCCGGCTCAACCCCGCTGCCTCCGGCCCGAACGGGATTATTTT
>JAYVWQ010000289.1:0-13554 GCA_043785945.1 Akkermansia sp. | reverse complement strand
GAGTTTGCTGATGGCTTCCTGGTGAGACGCGTTGTTGTTGTTGCGGGCCACTTCCTCGCGGAGCTTGCTCAATTCGTTGGCGAGGGCGCTGATCTGTTTTTGCTGGGTGAGCTGCGCGGCTTGGATTTCCTCGATGGTGGCGGACAGGCGCTTGGCGCGTTCCTCGGCCTCCTGCTGCGCGGCCAGGGTCACGGCGTCCGCCGCGCGCGCGGGGCCGAGCGCAAGAAATGATCCGAGCATGATTCCAGCGAAAACACGTTTCATAAGTTTGAAGTTAGAAGACGCGCCGCCCGGTTCAAAGTTCAAATTCCGCGAGTTGTTCAAAAACTATTCACCCACGGCGGCACCGTGCCGGGCCTGCCGTTTGGGTCCGCCGCGCTGGCGAGTGGCGTTGGAGTGAGCTTCGGCTTTCGGCAAATGCTCGGCGAGGAAGCCAGGCCGGTCGTGCCGTCCGCCGCGCTGGTAGTCGCTCCAGATCGCCTCCGCCGCCGTGGTCGCAGCGATCCCGCGCTCTTGGGTCAGAAACTCGAATAGCATTTGCGTCAACCGCAGGAGAGCAATGCTGTCCGTGCGCCGCACGCGCTGGTAGAGCCAGTCGCTGAACTGCATGAACCCGGCGAACGGGCTGCCCGGTGTGGCGGCGCTCTCCCAGATCAGCGGTGCCGAGACCACGAAGTTCCCGCTGTTGCCGACCAGTTCCCAATACTTGGCGAAGCGCCGCAGCCGCTGCATCTGCGCGAAGGGGATGAGCCGGTTCTGCAAAATCTCATACGGCGGGCCGGGGCTGTAAGCCATGCCCCACGCGTCGTCGTGGCGCGCGATGGGCGTGCCGCGCAGCCGCTTGAGAATGCCCACCTGAATTTCCTGCGGGCGCAACGCCACCAGCCGGTCGAAGCCCGCCCCGAAGCTCTCCATCGTTTCGCCGGGCAGGCCCGCGATCAAATCCGCGTGGACATGCACGCCGGTCTGGCCACGCAGGAAACGGAGGTTGTCTTCCAGGCGCGCGTAATTCTGCCGCCGCTGGATGAGCGCGCCCGTCTCTTCGTTGAAGCTCTGGATGCCGACCTCAAATTGCAGCGCGCCCGAGGGAAACTTTGCGATCACTTCGCGCAGCGCCTCCGGCAGCCGGTCCGGTACCATCTCGAAGTGGAAGAACATGCCGGGCGTGTGGCGTTCCAGAAAAAATTGCAGTAGTGCGCGACTCACCAGCAGGTTCAAGTTGAAGGTGCGGTCCACGAACTTGAACTGCTTCACGCCCCGGTCGATCAGTCGCTGCAACTCCGCCAGCATTTTCTCCAGCGGGAACTGCCGCACCGGAATGTCCAGCGACGACAGGCAGAACTCGCAGGTGAACGGGCAGCCGCGCGACGCTTCCACATAGATGATGCGGTGCGCGATGTCGTCGTCGTTGTATAGATCGTAGGGCGATGCGAGCCGGGCCACATCGGGGATTTCCGCCGCGATGATTTTGTTGGCCGGCTTCTCACCGCGCAGCAACTGCCCGCAGACCTCGGCAAATTTCAAATCCGCCTCCCCGGTGATCACGTAATCCGCCAGCGCCACGATGGGCTGCGTCTCCCATTCGTAGCTCACCTCGGGTCCGCCGAGGATGATGACCGTCTCCGGCGACACGCGGCGGATCGCGGCCACCACTTCCAGCGTCTCGGTCACGTTCCAGATATAAACGCCGAAACCGAGGAGGCGCGGGGCGCGGGCCAGCAGCACTTCGGCGATGTCGAGCGGGCGTTGGTTGATGTCGAATTCCACGAGGCAGGCGCGCGATTGCAGTTCGCCGAGGTTCGCCATCAGGTAGCGCAAGCCGAACGCCGCGTGGATGTATTTGGCGTTGAGCGTGGTGAGGACGATGTCCGGCATAAGGACGAGAATGAGTCGAAGCCCCGGCTCAAGCAATGCGCGAGCGGCGCGCTACTTCTCGGTCTTCTCCGCTTTGACCGGCTTGCCCGCGCCCTTCTTCTGGTAGGGCGAATGCAGGTTGAAGTAGATGCCGCAGAGCGGGCGGTCGCTCTCGGTCTGGCTGAGGATGATAGTGACGTGGTTATCGAGGGCGATGCCGTGGCGCAGGTTGGGTCCTCGGTTGTCGTAGGCCTTGATCGCCTTCTCCATCAGCGACGTGAGCGAGTGCCCGCAATCCTCCGGCACCTTGTCTAGGCAGACGATGTAGCGGTCGTACACCTTGAGCGCTTCGCTGATTTCTTGTTTGAACATTTCCACCGTCACACGCTGAACCTAAAATCTGCGGGGCCAACTTCAAAGGGCAAAGTTGCCAGGTTCGCAGATAAAGGTGGGGCGCGTCGCTCCGCGCGCGCCGCCGGATCGGAGAAACGCGTTGCGCTGACTGGAGGCTGCGTCGGCACGAACTGCCCAAGCATGTCGTATCCTTGCGCCCCACCCCGGCGCGCGCGGCGCGGCACGCCCCACCATCAATGGCCTGGCCGCATGTCTTTCTGATTCGTATGCGCTCAAACATTTGCCGCGCGGCCCCGCTTCCGGCAGCGTCCGCTCCATGCAACCGGAATTCTCTCTCGAACACATCGGCCTGGCGGCGCGCAACACCGTGGCCTTGAAGGACTGGTATGTGCGCGTGCTCGGCGCGCGTGTCCTCTTCGACAACGGCCAGAATCCGCCCGCTTTTTTTGTGGAGCTGCCCGGCGGCGCACTCGTCGAAATTTACGAAGGCGACTTCGCGCTCAAGGAAGTTTCCGACAACAAGCTGAATGGCTGGCGGCATCTGGCCCTGCGTGTGACGTCGATTGAAAGCGCACGAATGGAATTGGAAGCGCGCGGACTGAAAATCACCGAGCCGATCAAACCGGCAGGCGGCGGAGGGCGCGTGCTGTTCTTCCAGGATGCCGAGGGGAATCTGCTCCATCTTGTGGAGCGTCCGGCGGGTTCACTCTTTCAGCGCGGCGGATGAGTTGAACTTTTTCCAGAGCAACACGAACGCGGGGGCGAACTCCTGCGGGCTGTTCTCCACCCAGTTGTTGATGTGTTCGCACGCGAACCATTCGCCGCCTTCAATCTCCTCCGGGTGCAAGACGAACGGGCCTTCGCTCACGTCATGGTAGAGCCACACGAATTCCTGCCCCGTCTCCGCGCACGGTCCCACTTTGAACACGCGCGACGGGCACGCGCTCACCAGCAGGCCGATCTCCTCGCGCAGTTCGCGCACCGCGCAGGCGTCGTAATCCTCGCCGGAATCAACATGGCCCGAGGCGGAGGAATCCCACCGCCCCGGCGAGCTGTCCTTGCTCATGGAACGCTTCTGCAAAAAAATCTCGCCGCGCGCGTTGAAAACAAACACATGGATGGCGCGATGCCGCAGTCCGCTGCGATGCACCTCGCGGCGCGGCGCGTGTCCGATTACTTCGTCGCGTTCGTTGACCACATCAAAAATTTCTTCGCTCATGTCCGGGTCAGAATTTTCGTTAGCGCGACAAACTGGTCGAGCGACAATTTTTCGCCGCGCACATCCGGGCGCACGTCCAGTTCCACCAGCGCGGCCTGCACTTGTTCCACCGGCCACTCCGCCTTGAGCAGCTTCACCAGCATCTTGCGCCGCTGCGAGAGAGAGCGCCGCACCACGCGCTCGAAGGATTGATGCTGTTCCTCGGGCAGCAACGGCACCTCGCGGCGAATCAACACCACGCACGCCGAGTCCACCGTCGGCTCCGGGAAAAAGCAGCCGCGCGGAATTTTGAAATACTCCCTCGGCTCGTAGCGCAACTGCACGAAGAGCGTAATCAGCCCGTAGTCGTCGCTATCCACTTTCGCCATCAGGCGGCGCACCACCTCGAGTTGGAGCGTGGCCACGAGCCGCTCCGGCCGGCGCGGGTTCTGGGCCAGCTCGATGAGGATGGGCGACGCGACGGAGTAAGGCAGATTGGCCACCAGCTTCCAGTCGTGCCAGTCGCGCGTGTGGTCCTTCACGACTTCGAGGGCATCGGCGTGTTGCAGTTCCAGGTTGGTGGCCGAGGCGAAGTGTTCGCGCAGCACGGTGACGAGTCGCGCATCTTTCTCGATGGCCAGGACGCGTCCGGCTTGAGCGAGCAGCAACTCGGTCAGCGGGCCGAGGCCGGGGCCGATTTCGAGCACGGCATCAGTGGCGGTCAGTTGCCCGGCGGCGGCGATGCGCCGGAGCTGGTTCTGGTCGTGGAGAAAATTCTGCCCCAGCGACTTGGTCAGTTGGATGTCGCGCGCGGTCAGAATTTCCCGCATGTCAGCAAGCTTCATAAAAAAAGTGTGAGTCAGCCCCGGGTCTCATCCAACGCCCGGCGCAGCGCCGTCACGGCGGTGCGCAGTTGAATCGCCGAAATGGTCAGCGACGGCGTGAAGCTGATGACGTTGGCGTATTCGCCCTCTGGCAAAAAAATGAAGCCGCGATGCAGCAGTCGCTTGATGACGCGCAGCGAAAGCTCCGTGGCGGGCGAGCCGTCTTCGTGGGACAACTCCACCCCAACCATTAATCCAATCCCTCGCGCTCGGCAGCCGACCTTGGATTTGGGAATTTGCATCTTGGACAACTCACGCAGCAAAACTTCTCCAAGCTGCGCGCTCCGTCCGACCAGATTCTTGGCGCGGATTTCCGCGATGTTCGCCAGCGCCATCGCGCAGCCGACGGGATGTCCCAGAAACGTGCTGGTGTGGATGGCTTCGCCGTTCGAGGGCGGCCACGCGGCGTCCATCACGTCGGCGCGACCGACGCAGGCCGAGAGCGGAAAGCCGCCCGTCAGCGCCTTGCCAAGACAGATGAGGTCGGGCACGACCGCGCTGTGCTCGCAGGCGAACCACGCGCCGGTGCGACCGAAGCCGGTGTAAATTTCGTCGAGGATGAGGAGCACACCGTGCTTGTCACAGACCCGCCGCAGCATGGGCAGGAAGTCCGGCGGCGGGATATTGATGCCGCCCCGCGCCTGCACCGGTTCGACAAGAATCGCGCCGATGGGATGGGCGCGAAGCAGCTTGCGGATGTGAGACTCCGTCTTCTTCGTAGCAGGCGAGGTCACGAGACTCCGATCCTTTTTCTGAGAATGGAGTCTCGTGACCTCGCCTGCTACGGAGGCCTTGGGGAATGGCACGAAGTGTCCGAACGCACCGATCTGATTCCGAAACGGCGCACGAAAATATTCGCGGTGCGTGGCGTTGAGCGCGCCATAGCCCAGCCCGTGATACGCGCCCTCGAAAGCAATCACGCCGGACTTTCCTGTGGCGAGCAGGGCGGTCTTCAGCGCCGCCTCCACGGCTTCGAAACCGGAGTTGCAGAAAATTGTTTTACCGCCAGCGCAGACTTTGGACGTTGGACCTTGGACCCTAGACCACCTTTCAAAAGTGACCCTGCTCAGCTCCCGCGCGAGCCGCGCCTTCAACTTATGCGGATGCACATCGCCCATCGCATGAAGCAGCGTGCCCATCTGTTTCTGTCCGGCGCGGACGACGCGCGGATTCGCATGTCCGGCCGCCGCCACGCCGAACGCGGCCGTCAGGTCCAAATACTTTTGGCCTTCCGCATCCCAGACATGCACGCCGCGCGCGCGCTCCCAAACGATGGGCCACGAGCCGTCGGGTTCCATGAACGTGACGTTGCGCGACTCGTAAGTGCGGAGGAGCGAGAGGGTGGATTGGCTGTTCAAACGCCCCTCTCCTCCGGTGGCCAGACAAACTTGTGCATCTGCAACTGGAAGCGCACGGGCAGCGCGTCGGCAATGATTCGCTCCGCCAGTTCACGGCGCGTGATGGGCGTCTGACCGGCGGGCACGCGCTTGAGCGCCGGATGCTGCTGCTCGGGCGCGAGCGGCTGCACCCACGAAAAGAGCACCGGGCAAATTGTGGCGAGCCGGTGCGTGAGAATCTGTTCCTTGGCCCAGTCGTAATCCTCCTGCGTGCCGAGGACGAACTTCACTTCATCGGTGGCTTTGAGATGCGCGATGTTTTCCCAACGGTTGCGCGCCACCTCGCCGCTGCTCGGGGCTTTCAAATCCATGATGCGCCGCACGCGCGGATCAATCTTTGAGATGTCGTGCGCGCCGCTCGTCTCGATGAGCACGGTGAAACCTTCGTCGCAGAGCGCGCGCATGAGCGGTAGCGCGTTGGGCTGGAGGAGTGGTTCGCCGCCGGTCAGCTCGACGAGGGGAAGTCGGCATTGAGGATTGAAGATTGGAGATTGGAGATTGAAAGGCCCGGCGAGGCGGCGTACTTCGGCGAGGATCGTTTCCACCGGTTGCTTCGCGCCCTCGGTGAATGCATAAGCGGTGTCACAGTAAGAGCAGCGCAGATTGCACGCGGTCAGGCGTACGAAGACGCAGGGCAGCCCGGCGAAAGTACTCTCGCCCTGCAAGCTCAGATAAACTTCATTCACCACCAGCGTCTCAGACATCGCGGAGACGTTACCGGGTGGGAAATGAATTGGGAACTCAGGAACGCAGGAACACTGCGATCAGAATCGCCACTTTTCAGCCGGTGCGTTCGTGGATGGCCACGGGCTGTTCCCCCTCACCCCGGCCCTCTCCCCAGCGGAGAGGGAGCCAGTCATCCAGCGGTGGAGCAATTGACGCATTCGATTTGCCAGAAAACGGCGCACGATTCTCCCAGCGGGAGAGGGTGGGGTGAGGGAGAACGGTATTGAACTTTCACGGAGTCTGAATTCCTCCATCGTGAGCAATGGCTCATGGTGCCAGCTTGCGCAGCACTTCGCCCATGCCGCCTTCGGTTGGCTCTATCTCAATCGCCCGCGCCGGACTTCCGCCCGCTGCCGCCGCCCCCGGAGCCGCGCTCGTTTCCCGCTTCGTCGTCGTCGGAGTTCCCGTCGCCAGCAGTTGCTTCGCCTCCGCTGGCTCGCTATCCGGCGCTTCGTCCGTTGCACTGGGCAGATGCCAGGAGGTGCGTTTGCCCAGCCACGTTTGATAGCGCGAGAACGTCCACATCCCCGACTCCGCGCCCGTCTCCATCACCTGGTTGATTTTGAAGAACTCGCGGTTGCGGATGAAGGTCTTGACCGCAATGGTCGGCATCAGGATTTCGCACTCGGGCACTCGGATGTTCAGGTCGGGGCGGAAGCGCAGCCGCTGTGTGACCACGGCCACGAGCGAATCCGCGAGCTGGCCCGCGATGGAGTTTTGAATCTCCGCCGGGAACGCGCCCACCACCCGCTGCAACGCCTCCGTGCAGCTCGACGAATGCACCGTGGCCATCACGAGATGCCCCGTCTCCGCCGCGTTCAAGGTCAGCCGCATGGTCTGCGGGTCGCGCATCTCGCCGACCATCAGCACGTCCGGGTCTTCGCGCAGCGCGTCGAGCAGCGCCTGTTCAAAACTCGGCGTGTCGCGCCCCACTTCGCGCTGCCGGATGTAGGCGCGGCGCGGGCGGAAGATGTATTCGATGGGACTCTCCAGCGTGATGACATGGCGCGGCTCGCTCAGGTTAATTTCCTGGATGAGCGCCGCCATGGTCGAAGACTTGCCACAACCGGTCGGGCCGCTCATCAGCACGAGGCCGTGCGGGACGGCGGCCAGCTTCTTTAAGTCGGGATGCAGGTTCAGGTTTTCCACCGTTGCCTGGAAGGTGCTGAGGAGCCGCACGGCGAAGCCCACCCCGCGCGAGGTCTGCATCACATTCAGGCGGCAGCGCACGCCCGAGATCGTCTTCGACAAATCAAACGAACGCCGCTCCACGAATTCATTCCAGTGCGCCGTCCCGATGACCTCGCGCGCCCAGTCCATGAGCACGCGGGCCGTGATGGGTTCGCCCAGGGTGCGCAGCGTGCCGCGCACGCGCAGCGCGGCGGGCAGGCCCGCTTCCAGATGCAGATCGCTCGCGCCCTGTTCGCGCGCCGCCGAGATGAGTGATTCCAGATTCATGTGTTCCACCGCCGTCCGTGGAGTTCAACAACGCCACCCGGCCAAGGTTGCGTGAGTTTGCACGGAGCGGTGGGCGATGCGAGTCCGCAATGTGTGCCGTCATGCGGATCGCCTTGGCTGGCCGGCATTTATTCGGCTGGCAAACAGGGGCGAGACGGTTAACCTCCGGCAGTCACTCAGCCTTGCCCCACATATGAAACTGTCTTCAAATATCGCCATTGGGCTTACGGCCATTTTGCTCGCGACGGCGCGTGTGGGTGCGCAGATTTCGGTGGGGGTGCCGGGCGTTGGGCCGCTAACTTTTGATGCCCTGCCCGTGGCGGGTGAGTGGGCGAGCCGGAGCATGTCGCCTTCCAGCGCGGCCAGCATCATCACCGGCGCGCAACTGGATGCCGCAGTGCAGACCAACACCGCTGCCAGCATTAATGCAGTGTTGTCCGCCACCGCCACGGTTCCTCCAGTCCTACTCGCGACCGCGCAATGGAACTCCACCGGCCACTATTTGCAGACCCGTCCCACAGTCAACACCGCCACGCTGCTCATGGCCACGCTGCGCAACGACACGGGAGCGGACGTGATCGCCGCCACCGTCAGCTATACGCTTGGGGCGCTGGTCGCCGCAGGCTCGGGCATAGGGGAGGAAGTTCCCGGGCACCGCGCCTACTACAGTCTGACCGGAACCACGGGAAGCTGGGTTCACATTCCCGAGTTCGACAGCGCGAGTCCTTCCAATGCCGGGCCGAGAAGCGCGATTTTGAATCTGGGACTCTGGCCCTCCGGCACCACCCGGTTCCTGCTCTGGGCCGATGACAACGGTTCGGCTGGAAGCACAGCGCCGACGGAGGAGGGCGGCTACACCATTGATGATTTTTCGGTTTCCGCCACGCTGGACAATCCAGCGGCGCACATCTTTGTTTCTCCGCAGGGCCAGTCAGTTTCTCCCGGCACGCCCGTTTCGTTTCAGGTTACGGCCGGGGGCACAACCCCGCTCTTTTATCAATGGCGCAAGAACAGCAATGCGCTTGCCGGGGCCACGAACAGCGTCTTCACGATTCCTGGCGCGCAGGCAGGCGACGCCGGTTTCTATTCCGCCCTCGTGAGCAATGCCTTCGGCGTCGCGATCAGCGCGGACGCGTTGCTGACCGTGAGTTGCGCTGCGCCGGTCAGCATCACAAACCAGCCGCAGAGCCAGTCGCTCGCCGCCGGGGCCACGCTCACGCTCACAGTGGGCGCGTCGGGCACGCCGGCCTTGAGCTACCAATGGTCTCGCAGCGGTCTGCTCATTCCGGGCGCGACTAATCAGACCTACGTGAAGGCGGGCGTGACGACAGACGATTCTGCAACGTATCGAGTGGTGGTCTCCAACTGCGCCGGCTCGCAAACCAGCGCCCCAGCCTACGTGGGCGTGGCGGCTCCGACCTACGCTTTGATTGGGCTGACGAATTCCCTTTGGAAATACGATCAGTCCGGCAATGACCTGGGCACCGCGTGGCGAGCGGTTGCTTACAGCGACGCGCTTTGGCCCTCGGGTCGGGGAGTGCTGGCGCGGGAGGACAATTCATCCGTCGCCGCTTTGACCAATACCGCGCTGTCCCTCACCAACGCCCTAGGCCAGCCCGTTCTGACGTACTATTTCCGCACCCACTTCACCCTGACAAATGACTTTGAGGGCATCTCCCTCGTGGCCAGCAATCTCATTGATGACGGCGCGGTGGTTTATCTGAACGGGACGGAGATTTACCGGATCAACATGCCGGCGTCACCCATCACCGCAGCCACCCTCGCTAATGCGGCATCCGCAGAAGGGGTTTATGTGCTGACCAGTTTTCCTGCGGGCAACCTCCTGCCCGGCGACAATGTGCTGGCGGTAGAAGTGCATCAAAGTGCTTCCACTAGCTCGGACATCGTCTTCGGCCTGCACCTGAACGCGACCTTCCCGGCCCCCACTCCTTTGCAAATCACCAATCAGCCGGCGGACGCAGCGTTGGTGGAGGGATGGACCGTGACGTTTTTCGTAAGCGCGAGCGGAATTGGTGCGCGCTATCAGTGGTTCAAAAACGGCGCGGCTTTGCCCAACGCCCGGCAGGCCACCCTCACGATCAGCAACGCGAACGGGACCGACGTGGGCTACTACTCGGTCGCCGTCACTAATGCCATCAACGCGGTGTCGAGCCGGTTGGCCCGGCTGGAAGTGGTGCTCGATCTCTTGCCGCCCGCGTTGTTGAGCGCTGACCTGCTGGATGCGACCCATATTCTGGTGGCCTTCTCGGAACCGCTGCCCGCCGCGGCCGCGAACAGCCCGGCCAGCTACACGCTCACCAATACCTTGGGCGCTCACTTGAGCGTTCTGAGCGCGGTGCTCACGAATGGAACCAACGTCTTGCTGACGGTCTCGCCGATGGGTTCGGTGGCGAATCATGTTCTGACCGCACAGGTCGCAGACACTTCCGCGCAGCACAACATGGCGCTGGTTTCGGCACCCGTGGCGCGCACCTTCACCCTGCTGGCCTGGGAGAGCGGGTGGTTTTATTTTGATCCCTATCCGCCGTTCGACAGCGCTGATCCGGGACCGGACTGGAAGGATGATGGTTATGACACGTCGTGGTGGGGCTACGACTGGGCGGGGTTCGAGTGGCGAGATCCAAACTCTGACCCCGTGGGATTTCCGCCAGTGCCGGTTCGCACGGCTCTTGGCGCGACGCCTGCGTTCACCACCTATTTTCGAGCCTCGTTCACGGTGGTGCTGAGTCCGGCGGGCCTGACGCTCACCTTGCGGCACGCGGTGGATGATGGCGCGGTCTTTTACCTAAACGGCGCCGAGGTGCAGCGTTTCAATCTGCCGATGGGCTTCATCGACGCCAACACTCCATCCTCCGTCGCAACGTACCCAACCATCCGCAGCCCGGCGCCGCTGCCGACGCCCGCGTTTCGGTCCGGCCCGAACCTCCTGGCCGTGGAGTTGCATCAGATTGAGCGGAACTCGGTGGACAAATTCTTCGCCCTCGAACTGACCGCGCGGGCCGAGTCGCTGCCGGTGGGACCGGTGGTGCTGCTGGGCGGGCCCGTCAACACCACGGTGGTGGACCGCGGCACCGCGACCTTCACCGTGCGAGCCATTGGCGCGCTGACCTTCCAGTGGCAGATGAACGGCACCAACTTTCCCGGCGCGACGAACGCGACCTTCATCATTCCGCAGACGCCGTTCGCTTGGAACGACTCGCTCGTGCGCGTGCTCTGCACCGGAACGAACGGCACCGTGGCGAGCAGCAACGCGACCCTGAACGTTCTTCATGACACCACGCCTCCTGTCTTGTTGTCCGCGCGGGCGGTGCAGGATGGGACGTTCCTGCTCGTCTTTTCCGAAGTACTCGACGCGGATCACGCCACGAATGTGGCGAACTATTCCATCACCAACGCGGCGGGGGTGGCCTTCGCCGTGACCAGCGCCACGCTGACCAATGGGACGAACGTGGTGCTGACGATCACCTCGTTCGCCACCGGCAACCCGGTCATCGTGGTTTCAAATCTGCGCGATGTCTCGGCGGACGCGAATGTCCTTTCTCCCAATCCGAGCGCGTGGCGGCCGGGCTTTGATCTGTTCATTCCGATCAATGCGGCGTGGCGTTACAACCAGTCCGGCGCCGATCTGGGCACTGCTTGGAAGGATGTCGGCTATGATGATTCCGCAGTGGGCTGGTCGAACGGTCTGGCCCTGCTCTACGTAGAGTCGGCCGCGCTGCCCGCACCGAAGAATACGCCGCTCCGTCTCACCGGCACCAACGGCCAGTCCATCATCACGTATTATTTCCGGCACGCCTTTGTCTCTCCGCTGACGGTGAGCAATGTCGTGTTCACCCTGCGCCATGTGATCGACGATGGCGCGGTGGTGTATCTGAACGGCGTGGAGGTGCAGCGGTTCAACATGGCGGCGGGCGGGCCGCTTTATACGACACAAGCGTCCGTGAACGTGGGCGACGCGTTGTTTCAAGGTCCGTATCAGTTCACGAACAGCCTCGCGGGCGGGACCAATGTCCTCGCCGTGGAGGTGCATCAGCAAGGACTGGCCAGCGGTGACGTGACCTTTGGCGCGGAATTGAGCTTCAGCATCCCCGGCGTGCAGTGGGCCTTTGCCCCGCCGTCTGCGCCGCATCTGGAACTGATCCAGTTCCCCGGCCTGCTCCTGCTCAACTGGTCGGAGCCAGGCTGCACTCTGGAGAGTGCGGACGCGGTGAGCGGCCCGTGGATGCCGGTGGGCACGAATCCTCCCTTCCTGATCTCGGCGACGAACAGTGCCGCATTCTACCGACTGCGGCGGTGAGCGGTGAGGGATGCAAGCGCGTCTGGCCCGGCGCCTGGGGTCACACGCCTTGGGAAGTCCGACCGTGATTTACATCTGTGGGCCGGCGTAAGGGTAAATTAAGAACGGCCAGTTAAACTCGCCGGCCTCGGCCCAGAAACATTTTCTGGCGCGAAGAAACTGAATGTTGTTCCACCAAATCAATCCAACCACACGATGCGCGTCTGTTTGATTCTGAATTTGTGCCTCACCATTTCGGCCTTGGCCGCCGGCCAGGCCGCGTCCGTGGACTACGGGCGCGACGTGCGGCCCATCCTGTCGGAGAATTGCTTCTTCTGCCACGGCCAGGACGCGAACAAACGCAAGGCCAAGCTGCAACTCCACACCCTCGCCGGCCAGCGCACCAACGATGTGGTGGTGCCGGGCCAACCGGCGCAGAGCGAACTCGTGAAGCGCATCTACACGACGAACACCGACGATCAGATGCCGCCGGTGGATTCGCATCGCGCGCTCACGGCGGCGCAGAAGGATTTGCTGAAGCGCTGGGTCGCGGAAGGCGCGTCCTTTGGCGGGCATTGGGCGTTCACTCCACCGCAACGCGCGCCTTTGCCCAAAGTGCAGGACACAAAATGGACGCGGGGCGGTGTGGACCGTTTCATCCTCGCGCGACTGGAGGCTGAGGGTTTGAAACCTTCGCCGGAATCCCGCCCGGAAGCGTGGCTGCGGCGCGCGAGTTTCGATCTCATCGGTCTCGCGCCCACGGTCCCTGAACTCGATTCCTTCGCCGCCGACGTGGCGGCGCGCGGCGAAAAGGCTTACGGCGCGGCGGCGAATCGCCTGCTGGCCTCGCCACGATTTGGCGAACGGCTCGCGCAGGAATGGCTCGATGCCGCGCGCTACGCCGACACGCACGGTTTCAACAACGACTCCGCGCGCACCATGTGGCGCTGGCGCGACTGGGTGATCGAGGCGTTCAATGCCAACCTGCCCTACGACCGTTTTCTCACCGAGCAACTCGCCGGCGATCTGCTGCCGCAACCGACGCTGGAGCAGAGGATCGCCACGGGCTTCGGCCGCAACCACGTCATCAACTCCGAGGGCGGCATCATCGACGAGGAATACCGCGTCGAGTATGTGGTGGACCGCGTGCGCACGCTGGGCATGGTCACGCTCGGACTCTCGCTGGAGTGTGCGCGCTGCCACGATCACAAGTTCGACCCCATCACGCAGCGCGATTACTACGGCTTCTTCGCCTTCTTCAACCAGGTGCCGGAGATTGGCGAGGACGGTCGCGTGGCCAATGCCGTGCCGTTCATGCCTGCGCCGACGCGGGAGCAGCAGGCGCAGTTCGCGAAGCTTGACAGTGCTATCGCGAGCGAGACGAAG
>JAYVWQ010000288.1:0-4332 GCA_043785945.1 Akkermansia sp. | reverse complement strand
TGGTCGGTTTTGTGGTGTGGGCTTACGGGCGCTCGGCGGGTTCCACGGCGGTGCGTTCGGTTTGCACGAGCTTGAAAATCATCGGTCTCGCCGCCCTGCTGCTCTGCCTGCTCGAACCGCTCTGGAGCCGGCCCCAGGCCCGGCCGGGCGCGAATTACTTCGCCCTCGCGGCGGACAACAGCGCCGGTCTCGGCATCCGCGACGCCGGCGACACGGAGACGCGCGGCGCGCTGTTGAAAAAGGCCCTGACCGCTGACTCGACCTGGGTGCAGTCGCTTGTGGAAAATTTTCAGGTGCGCCGCTACTCCGTGGATGCGCGGCTCCAGCCGGTGGAAAACTTCGCCGAACTGGACTTCAACGGCAGCGCCTCGGCCCTTCTGACCGGGCTGCAAAAAATCGCGGAGCGTCATCACGGACAGCCGCTCGCGGGCGTCCTGCTCTTCACCGACGGCAACGCCACCGATGCCGCCACCCTGCCGTCCTTCGCGGGCCTGCCGCCCATCTACCCCGTCGTGATCGGACGCGACAACGCGCTGCGCGATGTCTCACTGCAAAAAGTTGCCGCCAGCCAGACCTCGTTCGAGGACGCGCCCGTGACGGTGCAGGCTGATGTCTCCGTGGCCGGAATGGCCAACGAGGAAATCATCGCGCAGCTCGTGGACAGCGCGGGCCAAACCGTGGAGGAACAAAAGCAGCGCACCGAACGCGCCGACCAGACGCTGGCCTTCCGCTTCCGCCTCAAGCCGCAGCAGCGCGGACTCAACTTCTATCAAGTGCGCACCATCGCCGCGTCCGAACGCGCCGCGCTGACCAATGCCACCAAGACCACCGAGGCCACGCTGGTCAACAACACACGCGCCGTGGTCGTGGATCGCGGGCGCGGGCCGTATCGCATCCTCTACGTTTCGGGCCGGCCCAACTGGGAGTTCAAGTTCCTCAACCGCGCGCTGGCCGAGGACGAGCAGTTGCAGCTCATCGCGCTGATTCGCGTGGCCAAGCGCGAGCCGAAGTTTGAATTCCTCGGTCGGCGCGGCGAGGCGGTCAACCCGCTCTTCCGTGGTTTCGGCCAGACCAACGAGGACACCGAACGCTACGATCAGCCCGTGCTGGTGCGGCTGAACACGCGCGACGAGTTTGAGTTGAAGGGCGGTTTCCCCAAGACGGCCGAGGAGCTTTACCAGTATCCCGCCATCGTGCTGGATGATCTGGAGGCCGCGTTTTTTACCCGCGATCAGATGACGCTCCTGCAAAAATACGTGTCCGAACGCGGCGGCGGCGTGCTCATGCTGGGCGGCGCGGAGTCGTTCCGCGAAGGTGGCTACGCCCGCACGCCCATCGGCGACATGCTGCCCGTCTATCTCGACCGCGCCGAAACGGTGAAGCCGCTGGAGCCGTTGAAGCTTACTCTCACCCGCGAGGGCTGGCTGCAACCGTGGGTCCGCCTGCGCGACAACGAGGGCGAGGAGCGCAGCCGGATCGGCGCGATGCCGGAATTTCAAGTGGTGAACCAGGCCGAACACATCAAGCCGGGCGCGAGCGTGCTGGCGTCCGTGGGCGATGGGAAGGCGCAGACGTATCCCGCGCTGGTCGCGGAACGCTACGGCCACGGGCGCACCGCCGCGCTGCTCATCGGCGACCTGTGGCGCTGGGGCATGCGCGACGCGGCCATGCACAAGGACATGGACAAAGCCTGGCGGCAGATGATGCGCTGGCTCGTCTCGGACGTGCCGGAGCGTTTTGAAGTGCGCGCGGAGCAGGAGTCCTCGGCGGACGCGGCCGGTGATGCGGTGCATTTGCGAGTGCGCTCGCGGGAGAAAAACTTCCAACCGCTCGACAACGCCTCGGTGAAGCTGACCGTGACCGCGCTCGCTCCCGGCGGAACTAATTCCACCAACATCGTGCAACTCAAAGCCGAGGCTGCGACGGAGCCGGGGCTGTATGAGGCGACCTACATTCCCCGGCAGGCCGGCGCGTATCGCGTCGAGGCCGTGATCGCCGATGCGAACGGCGCGGAAGTGGGCCGCGCGGAGACCGGCTGGACGAGCGATCCGGCGGCGGAAGAATTTCGTTCGCTGAAACCAAACCGCGCGCTCTTAGAATCCATCGCGAAGCAAACCGGCGGCGAGGTGATTGCGATGGCCAGGCTGGAGGAGTTCGTCAAGAGCCTGCCCAGCCGCAAGGTGCCGGTGACCGAGAACGTGTCGCTCCCGCTCTGGCATACGCCGTATGTGTTTCTCTTCGCGCTGATGTGCTTCGTGGCCGAGTGGGGAGTGCGCCGGTGGAAAGGATTGCCGTGAAGATTTTTTCCAAAACGCAGTTGTGTTTCCTAGTCGCAGCATCAGCAGTGCTTGTGATCAGTTTTTCACTCGCAAATGCAGCCGAGACCAACTCGCCCAAGCCCACCGTCATCGTCCTCGTGGGCGCAGCAGGCGAAGAGGACTTCGGCAAGGTCTTCATCGAGTCAGCGGCGGCGTGGCAGAAAGCCGCCGATCAGGCCGGAGCGAACTTCACGCAAATCGGCGGCACCGATGCGCAGGCCACCAATGACCTCGCGGAATTTCGTCTCGCGCTGGGCCGTGAGGCAAAGACGAATTCAGCCGAACTCTGGCTCGTGCTGCTGGGGCACGGCACGTTCGACGGCAAAGAGGCGAAATTCAATCTGCGCGGGCCGGACCTGTCGGCGTCCATGTTCTCCAATCTGCTGGCAGGGTTTCAGCGCCCCGTGGCCATCATCAACACCGCGTCGGCTAGCGCGCCGTTTTTGAAGGCGTTGTCCGCCACCAACCGCGTCGTCATCACAGCCACGCGCAGCGGAGCAGAGGAAAATTACGCGCGCCTCGGAAAGTTCATCTCCGAAGCCATCAGCGATCCCGAAGCCGATCTCGACAAGGATGGTCAGGTGTCGTTGCTCGAAACTTTTCTGACCGGCTCGCGGCGGGTGGCGGAGTTTTACCAGAACGATGGACGGCTCGCGACCGAACACGCGCTGCTCGACGACAACGGCGACGGACTGGGCACGCCGGCGGATTGGTTCCGTGGACTGCGCGCCGTGAAAACTCCGGCCCAAGCGGGTGCGGTGGACGGGATGCGCGCCCATCAATGGCACCTCATCCGCAGCGCGAATGATCAAAAGCTTACCGTGGAGCAACGTCAGCAACGCGATGCTTTGGAACTGGAGATTCTGCAACTGCGCCGGCTGAAGGCGACGATGCGGGAGGAAGATTATTATCAAAAGCTCGAAGCGCTGCTCACCAAGCTGGGCGAGATCGAACTGGCGGGCGAAAGGTAGGGCGTCGTCGCTCCGCGCGCGCCGACGTAGGGGAGAAGGTCGTGCGTGACTCCGGAAATTCAGCCGTCGTGAAATGTGAACATGTTCCGATCCATCACGTCTCACCCGGCGCGCGCGGAGCGACGACGCCCTACCGGCCTCACGCCAGCTTGTAGAATTTCACCGCGTTACCACCGAAAAACTTCTCCCGCGCCTCCACCGAGAACTGGCTGAAGTAATCCGCCATCAGCCCGTGCGTCTGTTCGTAGCTGCCCGCCAGCAGACAGACCGGCCAGTCGGAGCCAAACATCACGCGGTCCTCGCCAAAGGCTTCAAACACCACGTCGAGATAGGGGCGGAAGTCTTCCTGCTTCCACTCCTTGAGCTTCGCCTCCGTGGTCAGGCCGGAGATTTTGCAGGCCACATTTTTATGCTTCGCCAGTTCGCGGAGATCGGTTTTCCAAGGCTGCATCATGCCGGCGCGAATCATCGGCTTGGCGATGTGGTCGAGCACGAAACGCTGGTGCGAAAGTTTCTCCACCACCTGGACCGCCGACGGGAGGTGCTTTGGAAACAGGAGCAGGTCGTAGGTGAAATCAAAGGCGTGCAGGGCGGCGAGTCCGCGCTGGAACTCCGGCTTCAGCATGAAATCCGCCGCCTCGCTCTGCACCACATGCCGCACGCCGACGAACTTCTTGTGCCGAGACAGCGCGGCCAAATCTTCCCCGACCTTCTCCGACTGCAAATCCACCCAGCCCACGACACCTTTGATGAAGGGTGATTTGTCGGCGAGCTCCAGCAACCAGCGGGATTCCTCAAGGGTTTGCCGCGCCTGCACAGCGACAGAACCATTGATGCCGACTTTCGTCGCGGCGCTTTCCAAGTCGGCGGGCAGCCAGTCGCGTTGCAGCGGGGTGCCGGGGCCAATCCACGGGTACTCGGCCTCCGAGTACTTCCAAAAATGCTGATGTGAGTCGATGCGCATAGGAGCGAGTTGTTTATGCCGCTTCGACGCACCGCTTGTCGAGGCGTGTGAAAATGTTTGATGACCGGGCAGACAACAC
>JAYVWQ010000287.1:0-12936 GCA_043785945.1 Akkermansia sp. | reverse complement strand
ACTCCACGGCTAATGAATGTCCCGGAGTGATGCGAAGAGTGGAAAGGTGGATCCGCTGTGCTCGGTAGTCGAGAGATGCATGATGGTTTGGGCAGACACAGATGATGTTGTCGAACCAGTCCGGGCCATTGTGCGGATGCCCAAGCGGTTTGATGTGGTGAGCCTCAGCGTATCGGGTGCCGTCGGGGAGAATTAAAGAGTAACCACAAATCTGGCACGCAAACGAATGAAGCATTTTGACCCGCCGAGCAAGCTCAGTGTCGCGCAAGATGCGATAGATCGTGGTTGCAACCCGACCAAGATTTGCGTCGTCAATGTCCGGCGCAATCGGCGTGGGAGGGGCAGGCAAAGCGGGTGGATGCGTGGGGAGATGGGCGGACGGGCTGGAATATGTGATCCGATTCGCAGGAATGTCGTTGAGATAACCGATCAGTGGCTTGTTGGATTCAGGGTGAAATAACAAGAGTCCGGCGCGTGAATCGACCAAGATCGAGTCAGCATGCAGCCCATTCTCGTCGGTGTAATTAATAGTTGCTGGGATTGCGTCCGAAACCTTGAATTTTGGAACTTGAGGAGAGGCAGCAAAAGCGCGGTAAGTGTCCGTATCCATTAGCGACTTGGCTGTAAAGTGCTTCTTGCCGGTTCCCTGACTGTAGATCGTGTTGCAGGCCGCAATCACATGTGAGAGCCAACCCGCAATGTGCATTTGATGGCATAGGTCTTGGTATCGCATATTTGGCATGATCGTTCAGCGGCTCGGTGATTTCATGGCTCTGAGTGTTTCCATTCTGCGGGCAGGGTCAACAGGTTTGCCGAGCGTATCACGCCATGAGTTCCTTTGCCCAAGCGCACTTGGAAGCCAAGCCGGAGCAGCAACAAGGCACTTTGGCCTGTTCGTCATCCATCATTCACTCCCCTCTTGCCCGTTGGGGTGCGCAGCGGGCAGCCTTTCGGGAACGTGCAACTGAACATTCGCATCAATGACTGCCTGTGGGTTCGCAGCCCCAACGTCGAGGAGCAGCAGGTTTTCCGGCCCATCCTCCGCGCGCTGGACAAGCGCGGCGCAAAGGTCTGGAAGCTGGCGGACGCCTCGGAGGCGAGTGTGCGCGGCTTTCGCGAACGGGTCTCGAAGGGGGAGGAACATCTCATCCTGCATGGATTGCTGGCCCGCGAGTTGGAGGCTCTGCGTCCCATTCTCGAAGCGCGGGGGAATTACTCCATCATCCTCATCGACTGGTGGAACAATCCGTTCTGGGCCATTCATCACGCGACCTTCCAAATTTTCCACAACTACAACGGCATCGCCGTGCGCACCGGTCGGGCGCGCTTTCTGGAGGATGCCCAGCCGCCATGGTTTCAATGGCCGGAGTTGAACGTGCGCTACCATTGGATGGGCGCACTGATGCGTCTGCCCTCCATTGTCGCGGGTCCGTTTCTCGATCTGCCGAAGGCGCGGCAGCGCCAGGAACCAGTCGATGCGCGGCGGCTGCTTTACTTTCCCTTTCCCATCGCGGCCGAGGATGTGCCGTTGCAGCAGGAGTCGCCGAAATATGATTTCACCAATCTGGGGGCCACGATGGGCGCGTGGATCATCCGCGATGCCTACGCGTCGGCGCGGCTGAATTTCGCCAACCTCTACTGCGACCGGAAGCGGCTGATTGATTTGATCGTCCAGTTCGACGGAAAGCCGTTCGCCGTTTATGACCGGCGGCGTAATTACCGCTTCCTGCCGTGGCCGGAGGTGCTGACCATCATTCGCCAGAGCCGCTTTGCCCTCTGCACGGGCGGGCTGCAACGAGCCTCGATTCCCAAGTTCCTCGAATACGTGTGTCTCGGCACGCCCATCATCGGCGCGACGCTGCCCTTCGAATATCCGTGGCTGGACGAGTGCGTGTTCCCGGTGGACGCCATGCGGATCACGCCGCGGGAATTGAAGCCCCAACTGCACGCGGCGCTGGAAGCCTATCCCAGGCTGCGGGCCAACTGTCTGGCCGCGCGGGAAAAACTGCTCGCGCTCTACGACGCGGAACATCTGCTGCAACTCTTGCAGGATCAGATCGACGGACAGCCCATGCCCAAAGGGTATTTGAAGCAGTGATACCATTTCCCGATGAGAGTCGGTGGAAACCATCGAAGCGCCTCCTCTCCCCGTCCCTCTCCTCCATTCCGAATGGAGGAGAGGGTGCCCGCAGGGCGGGAGAGGAGGTGATCCGGACGGACGAACCGATTGTCCTTGGAAAATGTTATGAAACGCCGATGGCAGAAGCAGAATCAAAACACGGGGCTGGGAAGCCCCGTGAACCGTCAGGCCAGGATGCCTGACCCACGAGTTCGGCCTGCGGGATAAACTCTCACTCGTTACCGCTCGCCGACTTGAGCAGCCGCTCCTTCGTCTCCACCGGCAGCGCACTGCGGGCCAGCCAATTCTGGGCCGCCGCTGAATCCTGCCGGAGCCAGTTTTGCGCGATGTTTTCGAGCCGGCTGTTGCGAGTGCGCTCGTCGGTCATGGTCTCGGCCCACCCGGCGGCGGTCTTCGGATCGGAGTAACTAAGCTGGCTCACTAATTGTCCCACCGCGCTTTCGCGCATGGCTCCCTGGGGAAAAGTTTGCACCCACGCGCCCACGCCTGCGGGGTCCACTCGTGACCAGGAGGACACGACATTGTTGACCGCATCGGTGCGCAGTTTGCCGTCCGGGAAATTCGCCACCCACGTCGCCGCCGCCTGCGGATCAGCGGAAGCCCACGACGAAGCCACCGAGAGTGCGGCGCGATCCTGTGCGGCCCCGACGGGGAGATTCGACACGTAGGTCGCCGCCGCGCCGGGATCGGTGTTGGCCCAACTGCTCACGATGGAATTGATGGCCGTGTTTTTTTGCGCACCGTCCGGCAGGGCCGAGGCCCAGGCGGTGGCGGCAGCGGGATCGCTGCCGCCCCACTGGCTGGCGACGTTGCTGATGAAATTGTTGCGCGCACTGCCGGCGGGCAGATTCTCCGCGTAGCCCAGCGCGCCCTGCGGATCGGTCTGACCCCATTGATAGGCGAGGTTGCCGAGCGCGCCGTTGCGTCCGGGTCCGTCGGGCAGTTTTTTCACCCAGTCAATCGCGCCGTTCAAATCCGAACTGGCCCACTGCGAAGCGACGTTGTTGAGCAGTTCGTTCTGCGCCTGGCCGGCCGGCAGGGAGAGCGCGAAGTCAGCGGCTCCCTGCGGATTGGAACTGGCCAGGCGGTAAATCATCTGGCGCGCGGCGTCGGTCTGGGCGGGACCAGCCGGGAGTTTCTTCACCCATTCCATCGCGCCATCCGCATCGGCGTTGGCCCATTGGCCGGCGAGGCCGCTGATGGCGTTGTTCTGCTGGGAGCCGGGCGGGAGGGTCAGCACGTATTCGGATGCGGCCTTGGGATCGGAGGAACCCCACGAAGAAATGACCTGCGTCATGGCGTTGTTGCGCGCCGAACCGGCCGGCAAATCCTGCACCCATTTGAGGGCCGCGCCGGGATCGTTGCCGGCCCACTGGCTGACGAGCGAGGAGATGATGTTATTGCGCGCACTGTTGCCAGCGGGCAGGGCCGCCACGTAGGCGGCAGCCGCCTCTGGCGCGGTGGAGGCCCACGATGAAATGATGTTTTGCAGGGCGCTGTTGCGCGAGGAACCGACGGGCAGCGTCTCGGCCCATTGCAGCGCGGCGCTGGAATCCGCCGTGGCCCACTGGCCGGCCAGCGAGCTGATGAGCGAGTTGCGGCCCTGGCCGGGCGGCAATTTCTGAATGTAATCCTTCAGCCCCTGTGGATCGTTCATGGCCCATTGGTAGCCAAAATTGCTGAACGCGTTTTGTTTGGCCGCGCCATCCGGCAGCGCCTGGACCCACGCTATGGCGGAAGTGAGATCGTTGTTCGCCATCTGCGAAGCGACGTTGGCGATGGCGCTGTTGCGCACTTCGCCCGCCGGGAGCGAGAGGGCAAACTCACCGGCCAGCTTCGGATTCGAACTGGCCAGCCCGTACATCATGTTCTGCACCGCCTGCTTTTTGCGCTGTCCCTCCGGCAGACTCTTGACCCACGCGATGGCGGCGTCCGGGTCTTTCATGGCCCACTGCGAGGCGATCTGGCCGAAGACGTAATTGTCGCGCCCGGTCGCGAGCGTCATGGCGGCCTTGGCCGCCGCCTCGGGGTCTTTCGACGCCCAGGCGGTGAGCAGCGCGTTGTAGAGCTGCTGCTTGTTGGCGGCCGGCGAAATGTTTTCGATGAAGGCGATGGCGTCGTGTGGATTGAGTCGCGCCATCGCGGACACCACGGCTTGCAGGGCCTGGTTGCGTTGCTGGCCAAGGGGCATGGCCTTGGCGTAGGCGGCGGCTCCGGCGGGATCATTCTCGGCCCAAGCGCCGAGCACATTCTGGATGGAATTATTTCGCAGGGCCGAGCCGGGCAGGCTTTCGGCGTAGGTGAGCGCAGCCTTCGGATCAATCTCCGCCCAGCGCGTGAGCAGCCGGTAGGTCACGGACTGCTTCACCTCCTGCGCCTTGTGTTTGGCCGACCAGGCCACGCCTTGCGGCAGGTCGGAACTGACCAACCGGTTCCCCACTTCATTGAGCGCGAAGTAACGGCGGTTCGGCGACTCGTTCAGCGCGCGCTCCACGGCGGGCGGAAATTCCGCGAAGCTCAACTGGCCGTTGCTCTTTGCCACCGAGGCATCCACGGCATTGCCGCTGCGCACGGGACGGAAGGAAGACTTGGGCGCGGCGGGCGAGTTGGTGTCGGCGACGGCAGACTCCGTCACTGGCTGGTTCGCGGGTTGAAAATGTCGTGCGCCCCAGACTCCGGCGAGCAGGCCCGCAGCGATGCCGAAAATTCCAAACCAGAAGGCGCGTGAATTCATAATGACTGGATTATCAAGACCGGTGTTGGACGGCAAACTAGCAACGAAACTCCAGCGGCGGCAAAGGATTTGCGCGCTGGTTGACCTCCGCCGCGCCCGCGCCTACAACACGCCGGTCATTCATGTCCTCCGTCGCCTCAGCATTGCGTCTTTCGAAAACGGCCATCGTCATCAATCTGGCGCTGGCCGTGGTGAAGATTGCCGCCGGTTTGATCGGCAACTCCTACGTGCTGGTGGCCGACGGCATCGAGTCGCTCGCGGATGTCTTCAGCTCGTTCGTCGTCTGGGCGGCGCTGCGTTTCTCCACGCTGCCGGCGGATGCCAATCATCCCTTCGGCCACGGCAAGGCCGAGCCGATGGCCAGCATCCTGGTTTCGCTCGCGCTGCTCGGCGCAGCTTTGCTCATCGCGGTGCAGAGCGTGCATGAGATTCGCGCGCCGCAGGGGCCGCCGCACAAGTTCACCCTCGTCGTGCTCATCGCCGTCATTGTGACCAAGGAACTGCTCTTCCGTCGCGTGGTGAAAGCCGGCGCGGCGCTCGGCAGCACGGCCTTGCGGGCCGACGCGTGGCATCATCGCAGCGATGCGCTCACTTCGGCGGCGGCCTTCATCGGCATCCTCATAGCGGTCATCGGCGGGCCGGGCTACGAGACGGCGGATGATTGGGCGGCGCTGATCGCCTGCGGCATCATCGCGTGGAATGGGCTGCATCTGCTGCGCGGCTCCATCGACGAAATCATGGACGCCTCGGTCGCGCCGGAAATTGTCCAGCAAGTGCGCCGGCTCGCCGCCGAGGTGGAGGGCGTGAAGGAGATTGAAAAATGCCGCATCCGCAAAAGTGGCTTGCACCTCACGCTCGACATCCATGTGGTGGTGGACGGCGAACTGACCGTGCGGGAAGGCCACGCCATCGCCCATGACGTGGTGCAGAAGCTGCGCGACTCACAGCACCGAATCAACGACGTGACGGTGCATATCGAGCCGGACCGGAAGTGAAGTCGGCGGGGCGCGGACATCTTGTCCGCAGCAACGTCCGAATGGCCAGCGGTTCTGATTTATCCCCAACCTGCTTGGTGCTCCACGTTGCTGCGGGCCGGAGGCCCGCGCTCCGTTGGCGCCTACTTCTTCTCCAAATCCTTGCGCGGGAAAAGGGCGGCTGGTTCGCCGATTTGCTGTCCAGCTTGGAGTCCACCCCAGTTCGCCGCCTCGAAACTGGTCGGGAGCGCGCCGAGTCCGAGCTGTTCGTAAATGCGGGCCGAGGTGCCGGGCACGAAGGGCATGAGCAGCACGGCCAGCACGCGGCAGGCTTCGCAGAGATTGTAGAGCACTTCGTCGAGGCGCGCAGCCTGCGCCGGGTCTTTGGCCAGCTTGAAGGGCGCGGTTTGATCGACGTACTGGTTGGCCCGATTGACGAGTGACCAGATGTTCACGAGTGCGGACTGCAACTGGTTTTGCTTCAAGTCCTCAAGCACCGCTGTCACGGCGCGCGCGGCGTCGGCGCTCAGTTCCTCCGAGCGCGCGGGCACCACGCCATTGCGATAACGCTTGAGCATGGAGAGCGAACGGTTGACCAGATTGCCGAGTCCATTGGCGAGTTCGGCCTGGTAGCGCGCGGCAAAACCGGCGTCGGTCCAGTTGCCGTCAGGCCCGATGTCCAGCTCGCGCACGACGAAGAAGCGGAAGGCATCAACGCCCCATTCGTCGATCACCGCGATGGGATCGACGATGTTGCCGGTGCTCTTGCTGATCTTCGCGCCGTCCTTCTGCCACCAGCCGTGGACGAGCAATTGTTTGGGCAGGGGCAGCCCGGCGGCCTTGAGCATGATGGGCCAATAGACGGCGTGGAACTTGAGGATGTCCTTGCCCAGAACATGGAGATCGGCGGGCCAGAGGGGTTGAGAGTGGGCAGTTGAGGGTTGAGAGCCGACAGCGTTCAGCACGGTGGCGTCACCGTGGGCAGCAGGGATGCTGATATAGTTCACCAGCGCGTCGAACCACACGTAGGTGACGAAGCTCGGATCGAAGGGCAGGGGGATGCCCCAGTTCAGCCGAGAGGCCGGACGCGAAATGCAGAGGTCGGTCAGCGTGTTGTTCTTGAGGAAGCCCAGCACTTCGTTGCGCCGGTAGGAGGGCTGCACGAAGTCGGGGTTCTGCTCGATGTGCGCGATGAGCCAGGCCTGATGGTCCTTGAGCTTGAAGTAGTAGTTCTCCTCGACCAGCGGGATGACCTCGCCCCACGACGGATCGAAATTGCCGTCAGGCAACCGGTCCTTCTCGGTGAGAAAAGTCTCCTCCTTGAGCGAATAAAATCCCTCGTACGGCTCCTTGTAGAAATGGCCTTCGCGCTGGAGCCGGGTCAGCAGCGCCTGCACGACTTCCTTGTGCCGGGCCTGCGTGGTGCGGACGAAATCATCATTGGTCAGCCCGAGCCGGGCGGCGAAGGCGACCCAGTTCGCGGCCAGCTCGTCGCAATACTGCTGCGGCATTTTGTTCTCGGCGAGGGCGGCCTGCTGGACTTTCTGGCCGTGCTCGTCGAGGCCGGTGAGGAAGAAAACTTGTTCGCCGAGCAGCCGGTGCGAACGCGCAATGACGTCGGCAATGATTTTCTCGTAGGCGTGGCCGAGGTGCGGCTGGCCGTTGAGGTAATCAATGGCGGTCGTGATGTAGAACGGTTTGTCCATGTGGCGGGGACTGTGGGGGAGCGAGAAGGCGTTGGCAATTATCCGGTGCGACGGGGTGCGATTGGAAGTGGCCGGCCCTTCCAGAACGGAGCGCGGGTCTGTGACCCGCCGCCGCCTCGGCTGGCCGAGGGCGCAGGAACTGGCCCGCCTCACTCTGCGCTTCACCGGGCTGCGGGTCACAGACCCGCGCTCCCAGCCCGCCACTTTTAATCGCACCCCTCGGTGGGCTGACCGGCGCTCCAGCGTTCGCCCCCGCGCAGGACGCGGTACGGCTGGGCCAAGGCGCGGGCGGTGGCGATGAATTCTTCCGGCGAGGCGGTGTTGAACTCGAACAGGTCGTAGTGACACGGAATGACGAGACGCGCGCCGATGTTTTTCGCCAGCGTGGCGGCTTCGCGCCCGTTCAAGTTGCCCGCCACGCGACGTTCAGGATGGTCGCCATTGATGGGCAGGAGCGCGACGTCCGGATGAAACGGCGCGAGCGTTTCCACCAGGCCGTCATAGAGGAGCGTGTCGCCGGAATGGTAGAGGGTGAAGTCGCCGCAGCGCACCACGTAGCCGAGAAATTTATCCCGGCCCCGCTCGTCCTTTTCCAACGTGGGATGTGCGGCTGGCACAGCCGTGATTTGAAATGCGCCGAAGCGTTTCGTCTCTCCGGCGATCAGCCCGCGCGGCAGATCCAGCACCGCGCCGAGCCGGTCCGCCACGAACGCCCGGTTAGCCTCCGGCACCACGAGTTCCAGCTTGGGATTGACCCGGAGCAGCGGGCCGAGTGTCTCCCCATCCAGATGGTCGGTGTGGTTGTGGCTTGACGTGACGACGTCGATGAAATCGAGCCGCTCGGGCGCGATGACTCGCTCCGTCATGCGGACGTGTGGCTGGTCGGTCTGCGCGTATTTGTGGGTGAGCGAATCGGAGAGATACGGATCAAGCAGCAGGTGATGCCCCTCCCACTGGAGAAGAAAACCGCTTTGCCCGAGCCACCATAGATGCGGCGTGTCCGGCCACCCCCGCGCGGCGCGCACATCTTCGAGGAAGTCGTCGTTTTGCAAGGCGGGTTGAATCATGGCTGGCGGAAAAATTAACCGGAGAGCGGTGGTGGGGCAATGGATTTGCCAAGTGAGTGTGATGCGTCCGTCTGCCCTCCATCTGGGAATAACAATTTGACACTCTTTTTGCCGCCCCATAGTTTCGCGCCACAATAATTTATGTCCGAGCCAACGCCTAACTCGCCCGTGCCACCGCGGCCTCCCGAAGCCGCCAAAGTGCAGCCCAAGAAGGAAACGGTCCGAATCGCACTGCCGCCGAAGCCGACGGCTGCGCCGACCATCAAACTGCCTTCGCTTCCGCCCACCGGCGCTGGTCCGGCGGCCGCCGGTGCGCCCCGCGCCACGGCGACGCCCGTGACCTCGGCCACGACTCAGATTCCGCGCCCGGCGACCGTGCCCCCGTCCGCTTCTGCCGCGCCCTTGGCTCCACCTGCGGCCAGTCGGGTCGGCACGTCGGTGGCCCGTCCGTCCGCCCCGGCTCCGGCCCCCGCTCCGGCCAAAGCGCCTGCGTCCGCCTCGCGCCCCGCTTCCGCCCCGCGCACCGTCGGCACTTTCGACACTGTGCTCGCGCTCGTCGCCATGCTTGTCGCCATTGGCGTGATCGTCAGCGTGCTCTCACTGATGTTCGGTCCGTGGGCGCTGAACTGAGTGGCCGGACGTAGTTTCGTTTTAACCAATCTGGAAGAGAAATTTTATTATGGCCGCCGCCAACATTGTCACACTGACCGAAGGAAATTTTGCCGCCGAAGTTTTGCAGTCCGCCACACCCGTGCTCGTGGATTTCTGGGCGGAATGGTGCGGCCCCTGCAAGATGATCGCGCCCGTGTTGGACGAACTGGCCGCAGAGTATGACGGCAAGGTGAAGATCGCCAAGGTTAACATCGACGAGCACCAGCAGATCGCCATCAACCACAACATTAGTTCCATCCCCACGCTGCTCTTCTTCAAGGGCGGCCAGGTCGTGGAGCAGATCGTGGGGATGCGCAGCAAGCGCGACCTCAAGACCAGCTTCGATCGCGTGCTCGCCTAGTTGCGAGCGGGCGCATGTCCTTGATCATCACGCCCGCCCAACTGACCAGCCGCTCCGGGTTGTTTCATCAGCTCGCGCAAGTCACCGCGTCCGGCATCGGCTTGATCCAGGCCCTGGAACTGCTCGAACGCAATCCTCCCCACGCCTCGATGCGCGCCCCCCTAGGTCGGTTGCTCGCGCAGTTGCGGGAAGGGAGTTCCTTCGGCGGTGCGCTGGAAAAATCCGGCCGCTGGCTCTCCGCCTTCGACATCGCGCTCCTCCAATCCGGCGAGAAGAGCGGGCGTCTGCCGGACTGCTTCCGCGTGCTGGCCCGCTACTATGAGCAGCAGGCTCAACTCGCGCGGCAGGTCATCGGCTTCGTCGCCTATCCCGTCATCGTCTTTCACTTTGCGGTGCTGATTTTTCCCATCGGCTTTCTCACCGACCTCGTGCTCAAGGGCGCCGTCATTCCGTTCCTGCTGCAAAAAGCCGTCGTGCTCCTGCCCGTTTACGGCGTGATCATGTTTCTCGCCTACGCGCTGCAATCCACGCACGGCGAAGCGTGGCGCGCGCCGGTGGAAAAATTTCTCGCCCGCGTGCCGGTTCTAGGAACAGCCCGGCGCAGCCTCGCCATCGCGCGGCTCTCGCTGGCGTTGGAGGCATTGATCAGCGCGGGCGTGACGATCATCGAGGCTTGGGAAATGGCGGCGGCGGCGAGCGGCTCGCCGACCTTGCGGGCCGTGGTCGCTCGTGGGCTGCCTCATTTGCGCGAAGGTCTGACGCCTTCTGAGATGGTCAGCGGCAGCCGCGAGTTTCCCGCCAACTTCGCCTCGCTTTATCACACCGGCGAAATCAGCGGCACGCTCGACGACGCGCTGCGGCGCAGCCATGTGCTCTTCGAGGAGGAAGGTTCGCGCAAGCTCAAGCAGTTCATCTTCGCCGCCGCCGGCGTGCTCGTCGGCTGTGTCATGCTCATGGTGGCGTGGAACGTCATCTCGTTTTGGCTCGGCTATTTTCGCCAGATTGACGACGCGATTAACATGAACGCGAAATGAAACGCGGCGAACGACGGGATACGAGGTCCGATATTTTAACACCCGAGACGGGCCTCCCTCTCCCCTCAACGGGGAGAGGGAATGAGGGTGAGGGGTGGTGCCGCCTGCGACTTTCACAACGGCTGGGACTCGCGACGTTTCCACCCCTCACCCCGGCCCTCTCCCCGTTCAGGGGAGAGGGAGCAGGCATCCCACGTTGGGCGCGCTTTCACCTTCCTGAATTCTCTCAAAATTTCACCCATGACTATTGCTGAACTGCACTCCGACGAAGCCCTGCGCCGCCACGAATTCCCCGTGGCCGCCACCAAGATTTTCCTCGGCCACGCCGGCGTCTGCGCGCTGCCCCGCCGTGTCGCCGAGGCCGTGGCCCATTACGCGCTGAACTGCACCCACGGCGATCAGGAGACGCTCCTTCCCTACTTCAAGATGCAGCAGACCCGCGAACTCGCCGCCCGTCTGCTGGGCGCGCACGCGGATGAAATCGCCTTCGTCGGTCCCACCACGCTGGCCCTCAGCTACGTGGCCAACGGGATCAAGTTCCGCAAGCACGACAACATTCTCATCTACCACGACGACTATCCCTCGAATGTTTATCCTTGGATGGCTCTGGCCCAGCGCGGCGTGGAAGTGCGCCTGATGAACATCCGCGAACTCGGCAAGGTCCGCCCCATCGACGTGCAGGGGCAGGTCGATGAGAACACGCGCCTCGTCGCGCTCGCCTCCTGTCATTACGTCAGCGGCTGGCGCATCAACATCCCGGCCATCGGCAAGCATCTGCGCGAGCGCGGCATTCTTTTCTGCGTCGATGGCATCCAGACGGTGGGCGCGTTTCCCACGCCGCTCGACCATGTGGACTTCATGGCGGCGGACGCGCACAAGTGGCTGCTCGGCCCCTGCGCCGCCGGACTTTTCTACGTGCGCCGCGCCGTGCAAGACCTGCTCACCCCGAGCGTGATTGGTTGGAACAACGTCCGTTGCCCCGAATTTCTTGCGCAGGAAAAAATCGACTTTCACCCCACCGCCCACCGCTATGAAGCGGGCAGCGACAATCTCCTCGGGCTGGTGGGCCTGCACGCAGCCATGGAATTGATCCTCGAAGTGGGCGTGGAAAACATCGCGGCGGAATTGCTGCGCAAGCGCGCCTGGCTCGTGCCCGCCCTCCAAGCCAAGGGCTTCGCCGTGCTTCATGCCGCCGCGCCGCCGGAGAACGCCAGCGGCATCGTCACTTTCTTCCAGCCCGGGACGGACATGACGGCGCTGCACGCGAAATTGGAAGCAGCCAACATCATGACCTCGGTTCGGTGCGACCGGCGCGGGCAAAAATATCTCCGCCTCTCCCCGCACTTCTACAACACCGACGAGGAACTCCGCCGCGTGGTGGAGACTCTGTAGCCGGGGCTGCGCCCGGAGGTGAGGGAAATGATGTTTGCCCGAATGTGTGGTCGGCTCACAGCGTCGGTTTCTCGCACATGCACCTGAAAGCCGCTTTGACCCTTTTGCTGGCCCTGGCCCTGCCTCACCTCGGGTGGGGCGCGGATGCGGCGGCACTGTGGTCCGCCCAAGTGCAGCCGCTCTTCGATGTGCAATGTGTCAAATGTCATGGACCCATCGAACAGAAGAGCGGGCTGGAGCTCGACAACCCGGAAGCGATCCTGAAGGGCGGCGATGACGGAGCGGTCATCGTTCCGGGCCATCCCGAGAAGAGCCGGCTCTACAAATATCTCTCGCCGGATTCTGATCCCCACATGCCGCCGAAGAAGCAGCTCACGGAGGCCGAGCGCGCGTTGGTTCGTGAGTGGATCGCGGCGATGGACAGCAAGACGGCGAAAGTGGGGAGCAAACCAAAAGCCCTAAAGCGCTTCGACTCCGTGACGCAGGCCATCGACGAGTTCATGGCCGAAGGCTGGAAGCAGAACCGAATCAAACCCGCCGCTCCCGCCGAAGAACGGACGTGGTGTCGCCGCGTGTATCTCGATTTGGCCGGACGTATTCCCACGCAATTCGAGTTGGATGAATTTCTCACGGCGCGGTCCCAAACAAAGCGCAGCGCGCTCGTGGACCGGTTGCTTCAATCGGAGGACTACGCCGTGCGGATGCGCGAGCTGTGGGACGTGTTCCTCATGGGCCGCACCAAGCGCGGGAACGGAGAGGATCGCCGGAAGGAGAACGGTTGGTATGCCTTCCTCGAAAACTCCTTCCGCACCAACCGCCCGTGGAACGAAACGGTGCGCGCGATGCTCGTCGCCCGCCCCAGCCAGCCCGAGGACAA
>JAYVWQ010000286.1:0-7090 GCA_043785945.1 Akkermansia sp. | reverse complement strand
TGCTTCTCGCCAACGGCGACGACGCCAACATTGCCCCGCTGCTCAACGTGAACTTCTGCCCGGTGAAACGCTTTGGACTCGGCGAGGAGAACGCGGTGCGTGCCTTCAACCTGCGCTACGGGCCGACGGCGAGCGAGTTCGAGATTCCGAGCTTCAAGTTCCACATCGACATGGTGGGTGAACTGAACGTGCGCAACGCGCTGGCCGTGGTCGCGGCAGCGAAGCATTGCGGGCTGAAGAACCAGCAGATTCAGGACGCCTTCAGCACCTTCAAGGGCATCAAACGCCGCCTCGAAGTGAAGGGCATCGCGGGCGGGGTGACCATCGTGGATGACTTCGGGCATCACCCCACGGCCATCCGCGAAACGCTCAAGGCTCTGCGACTGAAATTCCCGACGCAAAAAATCTGGGCCATCTTCGAGCCGCGCTCGAACACCACGCGCCGGAATGTTTTTCAAACCGAGATGGTCGAAGCGCTGCTCGGCGCGGACGCCATCGTCGTCGCCGAGATTGCGAAGCTCGAGCAGGTGCCCGTCGAGCTGCGGCTCGATCCGACGCGACTCATGCAGGAGATCAAGGCGAGCGGCAAACCGGCGGAGTATCTGCCCACCGTGGACAGCATCGTGGATCATGTGAAGAAAAACGCCAGCGGCGGCGATGTGGTCTGCGTGTTCAGCAACGGCGGCTTCGGCGGCATCCACGGGAAGCTTTTGAGTGCCTTGCAGTTCCGGCGCTGAAGCTGTTCCGCTCAGGGAAACTGCGAGACTGGAAAGTCTCGCCACCTGCCGGCTGGCAAGCCGACGTTACGCCGTAGCGCCACATTCTTGTCAGCCGGTTGCGAGACTTTCCAGTCTCGCGAATCGCCCGCTCAGAGCGCCGCCAGCACTTCCGCCGCGTGCTCCTCCGGCTTTACCTTGGGCCAGATTTTTTTGATCTTCCCGTCCGGCCCGATGAGGAAGGTAACGCGATGCGTGCCGAGATATTTGCGGCCCATGAAAACTTTCTCGCCCCACACGCCGTAGGCTTCGACGATCTTCTTGTCCACGTCGGCGAGCAGGGTGAAGGGCAGATCGAACTTCTTCACGAACTTGTCGTGCGCCTTCACGGGATCAGTGCTCACGCCGAGCACGACCGCGCCGCGCTTCTTGAAGTCGGCGTAGCCATCGCGAAAGGCGCAAGCCTCCTTGGTGCAGCCGGGCGTGTCGTCCTTGGGATAAAAATAAAGGATGACATTCTTGCCGAGATAGTCGGCGAGCGAGAGTTTGCCGCCGCCGCTGGTGTCCACGGTGAAGGCGGGGGCTTTGTCGCCCTCCTTGAGTTTCAGTTCGAGTTCTTTGGCCATAAACGGTGGCGGGAATTTCGCGAATGTGGATGAATTGAAAAGATTTATTCGCGAGGGATTGGTGAAATTTCCGCCGCCAGTAGTCTGGTAATTCCTCTGGCGTGATTCCCCAATCTCCAGCAAAAGTTGCCCGAAGAACAGGTCGCCTGATGGCCGTTCGGGGGAATAATGTGTCCAAGCACCAAGCCGGACATGGGCCGGCTTGAACAACAACTTCGCCATGCCAAAACTTATTTTCACGGGTGAACACTTCGCCGGACGGGTGTATGAACTCACGCTGGAAAAAACCACGGTGGGACGGGGCGATAACAACACCCTCGCACTCCACGATCCGTCGGTCTCGCTGGCGCACTGCGAAATCCTGGTTCACGGCGCGGAAGTGATCGTGCGGGACCTTGGCTCGGCCAACGGCACCTTCGTCAACGGCATGCGCCTCGACCATCAGCAATGCCAGATGAAGACGGGGCAGACGATGCGGTTTGGCCTGGTGGAAGCGCGCCTGGACCTGGGACAGCCGGCCTGGGAAGACACCGCCTCGGAAGAGACTGCCCTCTTTGCCGTGAGCCGGGCCGAGCGTGATCAAAGGAGGAAGGAGAAAAAGCCGACGCCGGTCAGTGCGGCTGCGACGTTCGACGACGGCGCGGATGCGGATGCGACCAAGGGGGACCGCACGGTTGTGATTCCCGCAACTTCTCCAACCACCCAACCGCCCGCGCCGCAGAAGCCTGAAGTCCGGCCCGGCAAACCCAAGCTGGTGCTGTGGCTGATCGTGGCCCTCATCTTGGGCCTCGCCTTCTGGCTGGGGCTGATGTGGGGAAGGAAATGAAACAGAGTCCAAATGGTTTTGAAGTTTCGCCCGCGCGCGGCACAAACACCGCCCCTCTCTCGACGCCCCGGCTCGATTTGATTCCACTCACGCCGGCGTTCCTGCGGGCCTCGTTGCAAGGCAAGGTCGTTGAGGCCGAAAAGCTATTGGGATTTTCGCTGCCTGCTGGATGGCCTGATTGCCGGGATGTGCTCGAACTGCGTCTCCGGCAACTGGTGAGCGACCCCAGTCTCCAGCCCTGGCTGTTGCGGGCCGTCGCCTTGCGTCGCGAGCGCGTCATGGTGGGGCACATCGGTTTTCACGCTGCGCCGGGTGCGGAACACTTGCAGTCAAATTCACCGGGTGCGGCGGAGTTTGGCTTTGAAATCTTTCCGTCGTTTCAGCGGCAAGGATATGCCCGCGAAGCCGCAACGGCCCTCATGCAATGGGCTAATGCGGATCACGGCGTCACCCGCTTCATCCTGTCGATTCGCCCGGACAACATCGCGTCTCAGGCGCTGGCCGCGAAGCTGGGCTTCACGCGCATCGGCTCGCACATCGATGAGGTGGATGGGCTGGAAGACATTCTACAAAAAATTGTCGGATGTGACCAAGACGCCGGAACCCGATGAAACACTCCCATGAAAGCAAAAAATCTCAGATTGATCCCTCATGCCCCGAAGCATCTCCGGGCGCTCATCGAGGGAGTGGAATTTTATGAACAGAGTTTCGGCTTCCGGCCGGCGAACGGACTCCGGGAACTCGTCGTGTCCGGAGAAGTTTCGCCGGAGGATCTGGCCCGGTTGCAAACCGCCACAGGGTCTGATCCTTGGACGCATGGCTTTGCCCTGCTGCACGAGGCTGATCGGACCGTAATTGGCATGGGCGGCTTCAAGGGTCCGCCCGATGCGGACGGCATGGTGGAAATCGCCTACGGCATTGCACCCGAATATCAGGGGAAGGGCTACGCGACGGAAGCCGCGCAGGCTTTGGTCGATTACGCCTTCGCCAGCGGCCAGGTTCACGTCGCCCGGGCGCACACGCTCCCGACGCGGAACGCTTCGACGAGAGTTCTGACCAAGTGTGGTTTCGAGAAGGTCGGCGAAATCATGGACCCGGAAGATGGCCTGGTCTGGAGATGGGAGAAACACCTTGGGTGAGAATCTTCTGTCGACGGAGTCTTTGTGTTCCACGCGGGCCGGAAGCGATGCGTTGAAACACTTTCACGACGCTCACTTCTCACCGGGCTTCGTCGGCGAACTGGACGGATGTTTCGCGATCAGCCGCATCCACACGAACAGGTAGATCAAAGCGGAGCCGACGGTGAACGCGGCGGCGCTGACGCAGACCCAATAGAGTCCGCGCTCATTCCATTTGAAGAGCGGCCACAGCACCGTCGCCATCTGCAACACCGTGGCGACCTTGCCCAGCAGGTGCGGCTTGACCTTCATGCCGCCGGCCAGGAAGTGAATCACGGCGTAACCGATGAGCAGGAACACGTCGCGGCTCAGGACGATGACCGCGAGCCAGATCGGAACCGAGGGGAGCCGTCCCTGACTGTCGAACGAGAGCAGCACGATGCCGGAGACGAGCAGCAGTTTGTCCGCGAGCGGATCGAGCACTGTGCCGAGTTCGCTCCACTGATTGAAGTGGCGCGCGATGAAGCCGTCAATGCCGTCGCTGATGGCCGCCAGTCCGAAGCACGAGATGGCCAGCCACCGATACGTCTCGTTGCCAGTCTTAACGTAATAGATCACTGCCATGATGAAGAATGGCACGAGCAGGATGCGGGCGATGGTGACTTGGTTGGCCGTGGTCATGGCGCGGGCTGAGTGTGGCTCTCAGGCGGAGCGCGTCAAGCGGGGGGGAAAAGCGGAATTGGTCCAAGGTCCGAAGTCCAAGGTCCAAGGTTGGGGCGCTGAAGGTATTACGCGGTCAGCAGCTTGAACAAGAGTCCGAGTGCGCCGGAGCCGAGCACCACGGCGATCACGTTCCACTTGTAGCGCCACAGAACGAAGAAGGCCCCGAGCGCGATCACGACCGCGAACCAATCGACGCGAAGCCGGTTCGGGCAGAGCACCTGTTCGCCGAAGGAGACGGCGAGATTCAGAATTACGCCCACCACCGCTGCCGTCACGGCAGAGAGCGCGGCGTTGAGTTTAGTGTTGCCGCGCAGTTGTTCGATGTGCGGAGCGCCGAGAAAAATCCAGAGGAAGCACGGGACAAAAGTCGTCCAGGTGGTGATGAACGCGCCGAGCGTCGCGGCTAGCAACGGCGAGAGCGCGCCGGGATGGTTCCAGCCGCCGAGAAAGCCGACAAATTGCAGCACCATGATGAGTGGCCCCGGCGTGGTCTCCGCGAGTCCAAGACCATCGAGCATCTGCGGCGCGCTCAACCAGCCGTACTGCTCCACGGCTTGTTGCGCCACGTAGGGCAGCACCGCGTAGGCCCCGCCGAACGTGACCATCGCGGCCTTGCTGAAGAATATGGCTTCGCGAAAGAGCGTGTGGTCGGGACCCAGCCAGAGAACGAGCGCGAAAACAGGAGCAGACCACAACACGAGTGATACCACACAAACTTTGAAGGCCCGTGGCAGGGAAGGCCGCGTGTGCGCGGGGGCCTCCGTCGCATCGTCGATGACGCTGGTTCCTGTGGACGGGCCGTGATGACCGCGCGACACCAGAAACTTTTCCCGCCAGATTCTTTCGCCCACAAAACCAATCAAGCCCGCGCCGAAGACGATGGCGGGAAAAGGGACGCGCATGAAATAGATCGCGAGAAAGGCCAGGGCTGCGATGGACCACATGACGGTGTTCTTCAGCGCCCGCCCGCCGATGCGGACGAGCGCGGCGGCAATGAGGGCGAGCACGGCCGGCTTCAATCCATAAAACACGGCGGCGATGGCGGGCACGCTTCCCCACGTGACGTAAATGAAACTGAGCAGCCAGAGAATCAACGCCGAGGGCAGCACGAAGAACACACCCGCCACCAAGCCGCCGCGCGTACGGTGCAGCAACCAGCCGATGTAGGTCGCGAGTTGCTGCGCTTCGGGGCCGGGGAGCAACATGCAGAAGTTTAGCGCGTGGAGAAAGCGCGCCTCGCTGATCCACTGGCGTCGCTCGACCAGTTCCTCGTGCATGATGGCGATCTGCCCGGTCGGCCCGCCGAAACTGATGAAGCCGAGCTTGAGCCAGAAGCGGCAGGCTTCGGCAAAGGTCGGGGCGCGGCGGGGGGTGTCCATAGAGGGGAAATTTTATGAAGTCTCCCTTGGATCGCGAGCATGAAGCGCGTGGGCAAAGAAAAAGCGCGAAGCATTGCTGCCTCGCGCCTCGTGAATTTTTCCGGCGGCCTAGGTCAGGGTGATTTTATCGCCATCCTTGAGGGTGACGATGGCCTTCTTCCAAGCGTTGGTACGGCCTTCCTGCGCGGTGCGCTTGCGGCGGAGCTTGCCCCGGACGTTGAGCGTGTTGACGCGGGTGACCTTGACCTTGAACAGTTCCTGCACGGCCTGCCGGATCTGCACCTTGTTGGCGCGCGGATCGGCCACCACGGTGTACTGGTTCAGTTTCTCGGCCTGGCGGGTGCCTTTTTCCGTCACGCGGACGGTCTTGATGATGTCGAAAGCGTTCATGTTACTTCTGGAGACGTTCTTCGAATTTCTCGTAGGCGCCGCGGGTGAAGACGAGCTTGTCGCTGCGGAGCAGTTGATAGGTGTGAACGGAATCGCTGGTGGCGACTTCGATCTTGGCCACGTTGCGCGAGGCGCGCAGAAGGTTTTCATCCATGCTGTTCGTGATGAAGAGCGCGGTGTTGGTGATGTCGAGGGCCTTGAGCACCTTGACGAATTCCTTGCACTTCGGCGCGGCCAGAGTGATTTCGTTCACGATGGTCACATCACCGGCGTTCAGGCGCTCGGTGAAAGCCTTGCGCAAGGAAAGCTGGCGCGTGGTCTTGGAAACCTTCTTGGCAAAGCTGCGCGGGCGCGGCCCGAACACCACACCGCCGCCGACCCACAGCGGCGATTGGTGGGAACCGGCGCGAGCGCGACCGGTGCCCTTCTGACGCCACGGCTTCTTGTTGCTGCCGCTGACTTCGCCCACGGTTTTGGCGCAAGCGGTACCGCTGCGCTGACCGGCGCGGTAGGCGACCACCACGTCGTGAACAGCCTGGGTGCCTTTGCCGCCTTCGACTAACGGGAAAGCAACTTCCAGTTCGCCGGTGGGCTGGCCCTTAATATCTTTGATGGAGAGTTTCATGATCGGTTACTTTTTAGCGGCCTTGGCGGGAGCGGCTTTGCCTTTCTTGGTCGGTTGGGCGACGACTTTGCGGACCGTGCCCTTCGGGATTTTCTTCGCTTCGCGGATGGTGACGTAATCACCATTGGCTCCGGGAATCGCGCCTTTGATGAGGAGCAGGTTGTCCTCGGGGCGAACCTGGATGATTTCCAAGTTCTGCGTAGTGCGACGCACCTGGCCGAGATGACCGGGCATCTTCATGCCGCGCATGACGGTGCCGGGGAACAAACGCTGACCGATGGCGCCAGAGCGGCGCTTCCAGCCCTTGGCACCGTGGGTGGCAGGACCGCCGGCGAAGCCGTGACGGGCCATGACACCTTCAAATCCGCGGCCCTTCGTGACGCCGATGGCGTCCACATAATCACCCACGGCAAACAAATCCGCGCCCACGAGATCGCCGCTTTTCACGTCCTTGGTGAAATTGCGGATTTCCTCGACGCGCTTGTAGGCAGGGGTGCCAAATTTCTTGAAGTGGCCGAGCGTCGGCTTGGCGACACGCTGTTCCTTCTGTTCGACCATGCCGAGCTGCACGGCGTTGTAGCCGTCCTTGCCCGCCTGGGTCTTGACCTGAATGACACGGTTCGGTCCGACATCCACGATGGTGACCGAGTGCATCACGCCATGCGCATCATAGACACGCGTCTGGCC
>JAYVWQ010000285.1:0-4280 GCA_043785945.1 Akkermansia sp. | reverse complement strand
CCCTCGCGACCGAGGCGATGCGCCATGTGAACGAAGCCTTGAAGACGCGCAAGGTGCAGATGTTCACCTGCGAATTTTTGCTGCCCGACGAACTGCGCGACTTCGAGGCGCGCGCCGCCCATTGCGCCGACGATGAAGTGCTTGTGGTCATCCGCGACATCACAGAACGCAAACGGCTCGAGCGCGAAATCATCGAGGTGAGCAGCCGCGAGCAGCAGCGCATCGGCGAAGATTTGCACGACGGACTCGGCCAGCATCTCACCGGCATCAGTTTTCTGACCAAGGCGCTGGAGAGAAAAATTGCCGGTAAACTTCCCGAGGAAGCCAAGGAGGCGGCGGAGATCGCCCGACTGGTTATCCAGGCCCTGGCCCAGACGCGCAATCTCGCGCGCGGTCTTTTCCCCGCCGAACTGGAACGCAACGGTCTCGTCGCGGCCCTCCAGGAACTCACGGCCACCGTCTCGCGCACTTGCAGCGTGCAGTGCGCGGTCAAAGCCGCCGAGGGCATCGCCGTGGAGGACCATGTTCTGGCCACGCACATTTTCCGCATCGCCCAGGAGGCAATCAACAACTCGGTCAAACACGCCAAGGCGAAAAACATCCAGGTCGTGCTTATGGCACGCCCCAGCGAAGACAGGTTCGAGCTGACGGTCACGGACGATGGCGCGGGTTTTTGTCCCGAAGCCAAGATGGAGGGCCTGGGCCTGCGCATCATGCACTACCGCGCCCGCCGCATCGGCGGCGCGTTGGAAGTGACCACCACGGAAAAAGGCGGCACCCGCGTCACCTGTTTATTTGGAAACAAGTATGAATCGAATTAACCGAAAGAAAATTGCGACTGGTCTCACGACCGGAAAACGGCCCGCCGCTCCCACCGCGCTCGCGCGCAAGGCCAAGTACCGCGTGCTGCTGATCGACGACCACCCGCTGCTGCGCAAGGGTCTGGCTCAGTTAATCAACCAAGAGCCAGACCTAATCGTGTGCGGCGAGGCCGAGGAAGCGCCCAAGGCATTTGAGGCCGTGGGCGTGTTGTCCCCGGATGTCGCGCTTGTGGACATTTCGCTCAAGGGCGGCAACGGGCTGGAGCTGATCAAGAACCTCAAGGCCCGTTATCCCGACCTGCCCCTACTCGTCCTCTCCATGCATGACGAGACGCTCTACGCCGAACGCGCCCTGCGCGCCGGCAGCCTCGGCTACATCATGAAGGAGGAGGCGCTGGAAAAAGTTTTGACTGCGCTGCGCCAGGTCATCGCCGGGGAAATTTTCCTGAGCGAACGCATGAAGGGCCGCCTGCTCAATCAGCTTCTCGGCGGCAACATCAAGGAGGGCGGCTCCTCCATCGACAGTCTTTCGGATCGTGAGCTCGAAGTCTTCCGCCTCATCGGCGAGGGACGCGGCACGCGGCAGATCGCCGAGGAACTGCGCCTCAGCGTGCGCACCGTCGAAGCCTATCGCGAGTACATCAAGAACAAGCTCAACCTCAAGAACGGCACGGAGCTGGTGCAGCACGCCTTTCAATACGTCCACAGCGGAGTCACCGCCTGAAGTTTTAGGCCGACGGAAATCACGTTGGCCTTTTCGCGCCGGATCATGTTCGCTCACGCGGCATGTCCGGCGCGCACGTTTTTATCGACCGCAGCCAGTTTCCTGAGAGCGTCCGCCACGACCTTCTCACCTCGCTGCGCGCCCGTGCCCTGAATCACAAGTTCCACTACGACTCCCACAAGCAGGCCGCGAAGTGGCTGGCTCTGCACGAGGCGTTCTCCCCGGCACGACGCGATGCCAGCGCGCTGCGCATTTACGACGAGGCGTTTCAAGCGGCGGCAACACGGACGGAATCGAAGCCGGTGCATCTCGTCGGGCTGGGTTGCGGCGGCGGGCAGAAAGAAGCGCGGCTGCTGGAACTGCTCGGCAGGAAACACCGCAGCATCACTTACATGCCCTCCGACGTGAGCCTGCCGCTCGTGCTCGTGGCGCGGGAGGCGGCGCAGGCGTTTGTTCCGGTGGAAAGTATCCACCCGATCGTCTGCGACCTGGCCACCACGGAGGGATTGGCCACCGCGCTCAATGACATCGATGGCGGAGCACCGCGGCTCGTGACGCTCTTTGGCATCATTCCAAATTTTGAGCCTGCCCCCCTGCTCTGCCGCGTGGCCGCGCTGCTGCGGCCGGACGATCTGTTCTTGTTCAGCGCGAACCTCGCGCCCGGCCCCGACTACACCGCCGGCGTGCGCGCGGTGTTGCCGCAATACGACAACGCCCCCACGCACGACTGGCTGATGACCCTGCTGCTCGACCTCGGTTTTGAAAACGGTGATGGCACGCTGCGCTTCACCATCGAGACCGACGCGGACCAACTGCAACGCATCGTCGCGCATTATAAGTTGAGCCGGTCGCGCACCGTCCGAGTCTATGGGGAAACGATCCCGTTTGAAGCCGGGGAGCGGCTGCGCGTTTTCTTTTCCTACCGCCACACCTCGCAGACCATCCGCACGCTGCTGCACACGCAACGAATCGAACTGGACGGCGAGTGGCTGAACGATGCGGGCGAGGAAGGCGTGTTCCTCGGAAGAAAATCCCGCGCTTAACCGGAACGATGACGGGGGAGAAGTGGATGTCTCGCGAAGCCGACGAAGGGGGCGAAGGAAGAAGTGAAAAATCCGGGGAGCGAAAGCCTCGCTGATTGATGAGCCAAATTCCGCCGGTTCGGCCTTTGTCTTCTTCGCGTCCTTCGCGAGACTCCCTCGGATTTCGGCAGACTTCAAAACACCCGCAGCGTCTCCAGCACGGCCCGCGTGCGCGCCACTTCGTGCGTGCGGAACAAATCTGTTTTTCCCAGCGCTGCCAGCACGGCGAAGAACGGCTCGGCGCAGCGCACTTCCTCGCCGAAGAATTCAAACGCGTGCGGCAAGGCGTGGCAGATCGGCCAGCCGAGCGCGCGCAGCCGGAACGTGTTCAGAAACACGTTCATCTGATGCCGCACCCTCACCGCACTGTCCTGGAGGTTGCCGTAATAAAATCCCAGGCCCGGATCGATGAAGATCCGTTGCACGCCCGCGCGCGTGGCCAGTTCGATCTGGCGCGCGAAATACTCCCGCATCAGCGCCACCGGGTCGCCGGTGAGATCGAACTCCGCCACCTCGCGCACGTTCGCGCCCTGCACGTAGCAGATGATCACCGCCGCCTCGTGCGCCGCCACCAGCCGGTACATTTCCTCGCTGCCCAGCGTGCCCGTGAGGTTCAACACTTTCGCCCCCGCCTCCAGACAGACGCGCGTGACTTCCAGATTGTAAGTCTCCACCGAGACCAAAATCCCCTCCACGCTCAATGTCCGCACCACCGGCAGCAGCTTGGAGTTTTGCCCCGCCGCATCCGCCCGCGCCGCGTGGGCCAGGGTGGATTCCGCGCCCACGTCAATGATGGCCGCGCCCTGCGCGTGCAGCACCCGCCCGCGCGCGATGGCCGCATCCGCCGAGAGGCACACGCTCTCGCGGTACCACGAGTCGGCGGAGAGATTGACCACGCCCATCACGGCGGGCGGCGAGTTGAAGGCGAAGTCGCGTCCGCCCAAATCGAACTCCGCCACCGTGGCCCGCAGTTCATCCGGATGTTTCAGGGCGAGGGCCGCGAGATGTTCCACGTTCAGCATGGCGGGGAGTTAAACGGCTCGGGGCAGAACCCGAAATGAAATTTGGTGCGCTCGGCGGGACTCGAACCCACGACCCTCTGCTTAGAAGGCAGATGCTCTATCCAGTTGAGCTACGAGCGCTACCTTGATTCTGCTGAACAAATTCGATGTTTAGGCAGCCAGAATTGACAATCTGATACCGTGATCTGATACTGCTCATGTGCAAGACACGGAAAGTCGGCCAAAGCCAGCCCTAAAGGCATCACTTTGGCAGAAAACCAGTTTCTCAAACCTGATCCGTTACAAACCATCAGGGACGTATTTTGCACGGCTCAAGGTTGGCGGCAAGCTGATACGTCAGAGTCTCAAGACGGATGTGCTCTCGGTCGCCAAACTCCGACTGGCCGACCTGGACAGCCAGGAGCGGAAATGCGTCGGAGCCGCCAAGGATGCAGGACGAGGCAAGATCACCGTGGGCGACGCGATCACCATGCTTAAGCAAAGAGTGGCCGGTGATGCCTCCCTTAGGGAACCGCTGATTAAATCGGCATTTGTAATTTTGCGTGAATCCCGACTCGCCAGGATGACGCAGGAACGATTTTGTTTTCAGCAGAAAGTAATTTAATGGTCGGAATTGGATCGAATTTTCCGG
>JAYVWQ010000284.1:0-5697 GCA_043785945.1 Akkermansia sp. | reverse complement strand
GTGACGGCGGTGAACGACGCGCCGGTGGCGAATCCCGACAGCTACTCCACGCCGGAAGACACCACGCTCATCGTGGTCGTGCCCGGCGTGCTGGTGAATGACACGGACGTGGATAACAATCCTTTGACTGCGGTCGTGGTGACGCCGCCGATCCACGGCACGCTGACCTTGAACACGAACGGTTCGTTCACTTACGTGCCGGCCACGAATTACAACGGCCCCGACAGCTTCACCTACCAAGTCAATGACGGCCTGACCAACAGCAGCCCGGCGCTGGTCACGCTTACGGTGACGGCGGTGAACGACGTGCCCGTGGCGAACCCCGACAGTTACAGCACGCCGGAAGACACGACCTTGATCGTGAACGTGCCCGGCGTGCTGGTGAATGATACGGACGTGGACAACAATCCTTTGACCGCCATCGTGGTGACGCTGCCCATACACGGCACGCTGACGTTAAACACCAACGGTTCGTTCATCTACGTGCCGGTCGCGAATTACAACGGCGCTGACAGCTTCACCTACCGGGCCAACGACGGGTTGACCAGCTCGGCTCCCACGACAGTCACGCTGACCATCACCAGCGTGAATGACGCGCCGGTGGCGAACGCCGACAGCTACACCACGGCGGAAGACACGGCGCTCGTCGTGACCGCGCCCGGTGTGCTGGTAAATGACACCGACGTGGACAACAACCCGTTGACCGCGATTCTGGTGACGCCGCCGACCAATGGCTCGCTGACCCTGAACGCCAACGGCTCGTTCACTTACCTGCCGAATACGAATTTCAACGGCGGCGACAGTTTCAGTTACGTGGCGAACGACGGCCCGGCCAACAGCGGCCTCGCGCTGGTCACGCTCAACGTCACGGCGGTCAACGACCGGCCCGTGGCGGTCAACGACGCTTTCACTACGGCGGAAGACACGGCGCTCTTCGTGCCCGCCGCCGGCGTGCTGACCAACGACACCGACATGGACGGCAATCCGCTGACCGCACTCCTCCTCACGCCGCCCACGCACGGCACACTCACGCTGTTCACGGATGGCTCATTTAGCTACCGGCCGGTCACGAACTACAACGGCAGCGACAGCTTCATTTACGTGGCGAACGACGGGACGACCAGTTCCGCCCCCGCCACGGTCACGCTCACCATCACGAGCGTGAATGATCTTCCGGTGGCCAACCCGGACACTTATACGACCGCCGAAGACACGACGCTGATCGTGAACGTGCCAGGCGTGCTGAGCAATGATACCGATGCCGACGGCAATCCGCTGACGTCTGTGCTCGTGGCACCGCCGCTCCACGGCTCGTTGACCTTGAACACGAACGGCTCGTTCACCTACGTGCCCGCTTTGAACTACAACGGCGGCGACAGCTTCACCTACCGCGCGAACGATGGTCAGACCAGTTCCGCCCCAGCCACGGTGACGCTGACCATCACCAGCGTGAATGACGTGCCGGTGGCGAACGCGGACAGTTATACCATGCCTGAGGATACGACTCTGGTGATTGCCGCGCCCGGTGTGCTGACGAACGACACCGACGCAGACCTTAACCCGCTCACGACCATTCTCGTGACGTCGCCGACGCACGGTGCGCTGACCTTGAACGCGGATGGTTCGTTCACCTACGTGCCCGCCGCGAACTACTTCGGCGCAGACAGCTTCACCTACCGGGCGAGCGATGGGCTGACCAGTTCTGCACCGGCCACAGTTTCGCTGACCATCACCAGTGTGAACGACGTGCCGACAGCGGGGAATGACGCCTACACCACGGCGGAAGACACGACGCTCATTGTGGCTGCGCCCGGTGTGTTGGGGAATGACACGGACGCGGATCTCAATCCGCTCACGACCCTCCTCGTGACGTCACCGACGCACGGTGCGCTGACCTTGAACGCAGATGGTTCGTTCACCTACGTGCCCGCCGCGAACTACTTCGGCGCAGACAGCTTCACCTACCGGGCGAGCGATGGGCTGACCAGTTCCGCACCGGCCACGGTTTCGCTGACCATCACGAGCGTGAACGATGTGCCGACGGCGGGGAATGACGATGGTTACTCCGTGCTCGAAGATCACACGCTCACCGTGGCCGCGCCCGGCGTGCTGGCCAATGACGCTGATCTGGATTTGACCCCGCTCACCGCCCTCATCGTGGTCGGTCCGACCAACGGCTCGGTCACGCTGAACGCGGACGGCTCGTTCATCTACACGCCGGCGGCGGATTACTTCGGCCCGGATAGCTTCACCTACGTGGCGAATGATGGGGCCACCAGTTCCGCCCCCGCCACGGTCAGCATCACGGTGGTGCCGGTGAATGATGCGCCGTCGTTCACCGCCGGTCCCGACCTGCACATCAACCGGGGTGCGCCCGCGCAGACTTTGCTCAACTGGGCCTCTGGCTTCAGCACCGGTCCGGCCAACGAAGCGGATCAGACCCTCACCTTGTCCACTACCACCCTGAATCCAGAACTGTTCTCCGTGCTGCCGTCCCTTGGGACCAACGGCACGCTGACCTACATGCTGGCCGCCGGAGCCATTGGCTCGGTGCAGGTGAAATTGGTTCTGCGCGACAGCGGCGGTACGAATGACGGCGGCGTGGACCTCTCCTTGGAGAAGTCCTTCACCATCTTCATCAACACCGCGCCCACCGTCAGCATCGTCTCGCCGCCCAACGGCAACGCGCTCCTCTTCCCGGCCACCTTCAGCGTCATCGCCCAGGCCACCGATCTCGAAGGCCCGGTGACGAATGTGCAGTTCCGTTTGAACAACGCCTTCTTCACCAACATTGCGACGGGACCGTTCTACTTCATCCTGAGTGGTTCGCCGGTGGGCAGCTACGCCTTCCAAGCCATCGCCACGGATGATCGCGGACTCACGGCCACCTCCTCAGTGGTGACGATCTTGGTGGTGACCAACGCGGTTGTGGCCACCGGCCCGGCGGTCTTGAACCGGCAGAATGGTTTGTTCGAGCAGTTCGTCACCGTCTCCAATCGCACCACGCAGACGTGGCCGAACGGGCTGCGCATTTCCATCTACAACCTGGACACGACCAACAAAGTCTGGAACGCCACGGGGACCAATGACGGCGTGCCCTACCTTGACCGCATCATGTCCATTCCGCCCGGCGGCGTGGTCACGAATGTCGTGCAGTATTACGTGCCGAACCCGCGCACCGTGCCAGATGCGAAGCTGGTGGCGACTCCGCTGCCGTTCACGGTGCCCACGGTGATCCCGCACATTACACGGCTGCTGCCGGCGGGGACGGGGATGTTCGCGCTCCAATTCCCGACCACGGCGGAGCGATTCTATTTCGTCCAGCAGTCCACCGATCTGGTGAATTGGACTTCGTTGCCTAATCCGATTGCCGGCACGGGAGGAACTGTTCTTTCCGCGCCGATCAACTCTGCCGGATACCGGTTCTTCCGCGTGTTCGTGGTGCCGTGACCGGTTGCGGGATTTCCCGATCATCATGCCAGCGTGCTTTGAATTAAACGCGGTTCGCGCGGGGTCGCCCCGGCGGGAGCAGGAAATTCTGCGCTCGTCCGCGCCATTGCCGTTGACTCACGCCCGGTGCTTCGTTGAATTTCCCGCGCCGGGTCGCCCGGGGAAAAGCCGGACAACAGAATTCAATAAAGTCGTTTCTAACGCGTCCTAATCCTGCATGATTTTCGGAGCAACCAATATGAAAGCTCAACACGCCTCGCGGACCTGGCTACTGGCCCCACTTCTTCTGGCCCCGGTGTTGCCGCTCGTCGCGGCGGAACCAGACGCCGCCCCGCGCGTCCAACTGGGGGATCCGCAGCCCCCGACCATGAACCGCTTTGGCGTCAGCTACCGCGCCGGCTTCAACATCTCGGCCCAGTTCAAGAACGTGGCCAGCGTGGCCCACGGTCCTTCAGACCCCCGCGGACCCGGCCCGGCCACCGGCGGCGGCATCGACCGTTTTTACGACGACGGCTACAACCGCGTGGATATCAGCGGCAACAAGGACGGCTTGACCTGGTTTTGGGGCGCAAAAAGTCCAAGCCAGGTCTCCGGTGATCAGCTCCTGATGCACAGTTCCTCCGCCTCGACCATTGACAGCAAATCCGTTGATGCCGATGTCTCGAACGGTTTTGAAGTGACCTACAACCGCGAGCTAGGTCGCGGCAAAAACAACACCTGGTCTTGGGGTGTGGAAGGTGCGTTCGGCTGGATGAATGTCAGCGTGGGCGACAACCGCCCGCTGACCGGCGGCGTCCGCACCATCACGGATGCCTACAATCTGGGCGGCGTCGAAGTCACGGCTCCGTATAGCGGTGATTACACGGGACCCGGCACGCTCATTGAGGATGCGCCTAATCGCACCACCGCTTTCGATGCGAACGGCACACTGGTCACGGGCGGGCGCGGGTTCGAGGCGGACCTGTTCAGCTTCCGCCTCGGCCCCTACGTGGATCTGCCGCTCAACAAAAAGTGGACGGTCGGTCTCTCCGGCGGTCTGGCCGTGGGCGTGATGGATGGGACTTTCAGCTACGATCAACTCGTCGCGGCGGGCAGTTCAGTGACGCATCAGGTGGGTTCCACCTCGAATACGGACGTGCTGCTCGGCGGTTATTTCAGCGCAACTCTCCGTTACGCCATCAATCCTGCGTGGAGCGTTTTCATCGGTGGGCAGTTTGTCAGCCTGAGTGATTACACGGCCAAGGCCGGCGGACAGAAAGTGGTCGTGGACCTTTCCGCCACCGCGTTCGGCACGGCGGGAATCAGCTACTCATTCTAGAGCCTGTCATGCTCCCTTTGCTCTTCGCCAAGAGTGCATGACAGGCTCTAGGGGATTTGGAACTGAATGGGACCCAGGCGGGTGGAGAGCGTTTTGGGTTTGAAGCCATTGGCGTGACCGAGGAGGGCGGCGGCGCGTTCGTGACGCATGGCTTCATCGACGAGGAGGCGGAGGCCTTCGGCGAAGCCCGCGTGGCCCGCCCTCGACCAGATTTTCACGGCGTCAGCCCCTGCGGGGGCGGCTGCGCTCCGCCGCCCCCGCAGGGGGCTGGGCGGATGGAAGGAGAACAATTTACAGAAACGCTTTTACACCCCTGGAACCTGAACCCTTCTTGCAGTTGATGCCCCCGATCTTGTGCCCGTGCCTCCTCCATTTGTTTCCAAACGCGGATTGCATCGTCCACACGAAGCTCATAAGCCAAGTCCCTTGATTGGCTGTAAAGCTCTTGATAAGTCGGGGCGTCGCATGATGTGAATGATGCTGGGAGTCGTTTCGGCACAGTGAGGTTTGTGGAGCAAGCTGAACACTGGACAGCCAAGCCAGCAGCTGCTTGGTCAATGACAAGGTGCTGTCCGCAGTTGTCACAACTGAAACGAATATCCATTCCCATCAGACTACGTAGCGAGGAGATTCCCCTGCAACTGGTTCCCGAACGGGTTCGGCCCTTGCCCTCGCCCATCTTTCGCCTGTCCTTTCGGTTTGGCCCCCAACCGGAAGACCTCGAACGTGGGCCGGGCGCGTCCGTCCTTGTTCCCCGGAGATTGGGCGCGGAGCGAAGCCGCTCCTTTTGTCCGGGAGGGACGCCCGAGCATAGCCCGGCGTTTCAACGCCGGGCTATGCTCGGCCCCACGCGAGTCCCGAAGGGACGGCCGAGAGCTGGGAAACTCATCGGCGGAGTGCGCCCCCGACCGGCGCACACCCGGGGCTTT
>JAYVWQ010000283.1:0-4082 GCA_043785945.1 Akkermansia sp. | reverse complement strand
GCGCGCATCGACCGGGTGCTGCCGCTGGCGCGGACAGCCGAGGCTCACCGGTTGCAGGAAGAAAGCACCGTCGGAAAATCGGGCACGCTGGCGGGAAAGATTGTTTTGCAGCCGTGATGAAAATTTCCGCCGTCGTGCCCGCGTTCAACGAGGAGAAGCTGCTGGCCGCTTCGCTGCGCAGCATCCAAGCGGCGATGGCGGCGATGGCGGCGCGCGGTTGGGAGACGGAGTTGATCGTTTGCGACAACAACTCCACCGACCGCACAGCGGAGGTGGCGCGGGGCGAGGGCGCGCACGTCGTCTTCGAACCGATCAACCAGATTTCCCGCGCCCGCAACACCGGAGCCGCCGCTGCGACCGGCGACTGGCTGGTGTTCGTGGACGCGGATTCCCATCCCTCGCGCGAGCTGTTCGCCGACGTGGCGGAAGCGGTGTTGAACCCTCGCTGCCTCGGTGGCGGTTCGACCGTGCGCATGGACGAATTTATTTTCAGCGGCTGGCTCGCGACGCAGATGTGGAATGCGGTCAGCCGTCTCCGAAAATGGTGCGCGGGTTCGTTCATCTTCTGCGAGGCGCGCGCTTTCCGGGAGATCGGGGGATTCAGCGCGGAGTTTTTCGCCTCCGAGGAAATTGATTTCAGTAAACGCCTCCAAGCCCACGGACAAAAACTGGGGCGGCGGCTGTTCATGCTGCACCGGCATCCGCTCCTCACCTCGTCGCGCAAGATGCACCTCTATAAGAAGCGCGATTTTCTGCGCTTGCTGTGGCGGATGTTCCGTAGCGGCGGCGCAGCCGTGAAACAGCGCGACGACTGCCACATTTGGTACGACGGGCGGCGCTGAGAACCGGTGTTGTAAAAATCCTCCTCGGCTACAACAAATTCGCCGCCAGTTCCGCCAACTCCGAGCGCTCGCCCTTTTGCAGCTCAATGTGCGCGGCGATGGGCTGCTCGCGGAACTTGCTCACGATGTAGTTGAAGCCGTTGGACGATGAATCCACGTAGGGATTGTCGATCTGGTACGGGTCGCCGGTGAAGATGATCTTCGTGCCGTGACCGACACGCGTGACGATGGTCTTGGCCTCAAGCGGCGTGAGGTTCTGTGCCTCGTCGATGATCATGAACTGGTGCGCGATACTGCGGCCACGGATGTAACTCAGCGCTTCAACCACGATGCTGCCGCTGCGCAGCAGGTCTGCACCGCGCCGGTTGTCGTTGCCCATGTTCAGGTCGCTGAGGAGTTCCAGTGCGTCGTGGATGGGCTGCATCCACGGACCGAGCTTTTCCTCCAGGCTGCCGGGCAGGAAACCAATCTCCTTGCCCAAGCTCACGGTCGGTCGGGCCACGACCACACGGCGGAATTCACGGTCGAGCACACTGCGGCGCAGCCCCGCCGCCATAGCCATGAGGGTTTTGCCCGTGCCCGCCTTGCCCATGAGGGTGACGAGTTTGATCCGGTCGTCGAGCAGCGCGTCGAAGGCGAAGTGCTGTTCGCGGTTGCGCGGCTTGATGCCCCAGACGCCTTCCTTGGATTCCATGATGGGCACCAGCTTGCGCCCGCTGGCGTCAATCTTGGCCAGCGCGCTGCGCTTGGGATTCGCGACATCGATGAGCGCGCAGTATTCGTTCGGGAAATATTTCTTCTCATCCGGCACCGTCAGTTCGCCGTGGGCGCGGAAGGAATTGATCGCTTCGCTCGGCACCGTCAGCTCAAACATGCCGGTGTAAAGATCGGTGAGGAAGATACGGTCGGTCTCGTAATCCTCGGCGTCCAATCCGAGCACGTCGGCCTTGACGCGCAGGTTGATGTCTTTGCTGACCACGACGGTTTTGATCTTGGGGTCGGCCTTTTGAATGGCCTGGGCCAAGGTGACGATGCGGCTGTCCACCGTGTTGTTGCCGAAGACGACGTGGCCGTTGTCGCCCGCCTGTTGAAACACGATGCGCAGCGTGCCGCCGGTGGAGAGCTTCACCCCGTCGTTCAAGTGGCCCTGCTTGCGCAGCGCATCGAGCGTGCGGGAGACAGTGCGGGCGTTCTGGCCCAGCTCGGAGGTCTCGCGCTTGAAGCGGTCGATCTCCTCGATCACCGCGATGGGGATCAAAACGTTGTTCTCTTTGAAGCTGAGGAGCGAGTTGGGGTCGTGCAGGAGGACGTTGGTGTCGAGGATGTAATTTTTCACTTCGAGCGTTTTTGGCTGCCGCGCGGGGCGGCGGGGTTGTTTTTGATTTTGCTCATCCGGGCATACCACTTCCGCAAACGCCCATGCGCTGCGGGCAAGTCGTGGTGCCCGGAGTATTTCAAGTTGGACAGGATGCCCCAGAGGTCGAAATCAACGAAGCGGGGCCGTTCGTCGAGCAGGAATTCCCGGTGCCCGAGCATTTGTTCGTAGGGGAGCAGGCGGGCTTCCAATTGCCGACGCAAATCTTTTTCCTGTTCGCGCCATTGCTCCAGGCAACCCCGGCCGAATTTTCTCTCCTTGTGCCGGCGATAAGCCATCTGCTCGCGGCGGCTGACAAACTCGGTGAAGTAAGCGTCGTTTAATTTGAAGGTGAGCGATTCCACCTCGTTGTCGATGTGACACCAGAGAAGATCCTGCACCCCAGCCAGGCTTGGAGGGAAGAGTCCAAGCTGCAGCCGATCATCCAAATATTTCGCGATCACCTGGGAATTGTCGTCCGTTTCGAAGATGACATTCCGCCCGTCGAGCAAGATCGGAACCTGATAGTATCGTTCCTTGGTCAGCTTCCAAACCACGGTGCGATCCGTCGAGGAGACGTTGGTGATTTTATGGGGGGCATCGGAAAAATCCAAAATGCGGCTCTGGACGAGGCAGTATGGACTCCATGGAACCTGAATTAACTCAATCATCGGGCTGGGTGGATTGTTGGCAACTCCCGTCTCGCTCGCAAGCGATTCTTCTAAAATGAGCGGGAAAAATTGCGCCCCCTGACGCCGCGCTTTGTCCCCAAAAAAGAGAGAGCCACGCCCAAGAGCGTGGCTCCCTGTAGATTGAGTTTTTGTTTGGACGGACGACCGGTCAGACGGCGCTTTCCTCGCCCCAGTCACCGAGCTTGAGGCACTCCTTCACCTTGCGGCGTTCGTACCGGTGTTTCTCAGCTTTTTGCGGGCGGTCGCTGATTTTACGGATGGTGGTGCGTGGATTCCGAATGGCATCGGTCAGCATGGCTAACGTTTTGATCATGGCAGTTTCCTTTCGTTACACAGCTACAAGCGGCCTTTATGCCAGCGGCCCTCCCCGTCCTTTCCAATCTTCAACTGCCACTGGCAATCGTCGTTCAGAGCTGTATGCGCTTATAGATGCCACTTCCGGCCCAAGTGTTCAAAATCAAATTCAGACATTTTTCCGGACGCCACGGGCAAAAAGCGACTGCCCCGCTTCTGCCAGGCTGCGCTGTTTCGTTCAACGCCCTGGAGTTCAGCAAACTGAATCGCCAACGCCACGCTCATCGCTTGAACGCCAGCAGCACCACGCCGGCGGTCACCAGGCCCACGCCCGTCCAATCACGCGTGCTGGGTCGTTCGCCGAGGAACATCACGGCGAGGAGGGCAACCAGCACCACGCTGAACTTGTCCACCGGCGCGACCTGCGCCGCTGGTCCCAGTTGTAGTGCGCGGAAGTAACACATCCACGACCCGCCCGTAGCCAGCGCCGATAGCGTGAGGAACAACAACGTCTTCCCGTTCAGCGCGAGCGGATTGCTCCACTTTCCGGTCGCCGCCACGAAGACGGCCAGCACCGCTAGGATGACGACGGTGCGCAGGAGCGTGGCGAAGTCGGAGTCAATGCCTCGCAGACCCACCTTGGCGAAGATGGCGGTCAACGCGGCCAAGACCGCCGAGAGCAAGGCCCAATAAAACCATCCCTGTGTCGTGAACATGCCATCGTTGTCGCTCAACCGGCCGGGGCTGACAATCCTTCAGAGCCGGTCTGAAAATTCGCCAATGGAGCGCGCCCGTCCTCGGGCGCAGCAGCGTGAGGAATCACAGGGGGTGGCGTTGAAAAATCAGGCCGCTGGGTTTTCCAACGCGGCTGCGCCCGAGGACGGGCGCGCTCCATTGGCG
>JAYVWQ010000282.1:0-1588 GCA_043785945.1 Akkermansia sp. | reverse complement strand
CGCCAGATAAAATCCCCGGCCTCGTCAATTCATCAGGCGAGTTCGCGAACCACCCCGTGGCGGTGGGCTTGAAGTATTTCTTCCGGCCCGGCCTGCGCGCCCAACTCGAGATGGAGATGGCCGCGCAGTTTGAAAAATTCCGCGCCACCGGACTCAAGCTCGACCATCTGAACGGCCATCTGCATCTGCACCTGCATCCGGTCGTGTTTGGCATCCTGATGCGCCGCGCTCGGGACTGGGGCCTCACCCACCTGCGCCTGACCTGCGACCCTTTCTGGCTGAACACGCGACTGGCCGGCGGCGCGTGGCTCTATCGCGCGAGCCATGCGGTGATTTACCGCGCGCTCTCCGCCAGGGCACGCGGCGCGCTAGTCACGCGGGGTATCAAATTTGTCCCGAACGTCTTCGGCCTGCTGCAAAATGGACGCGTGGATGAGCGTTACGTGACCCGGCTTCTTTCCGCGCTGCCGCCGGGCGATTCCGAACTTTACTCCCATCCCTCGCTTGCTGAGTTTAAGAATGAATTCGAGGCGCTCATCAGCCGGGGGGTGCGGGCGCTCGTCCGCGCGCAGAACATCGAACTGATTCGTTACCAGGATTTGTATTATGACAAAAACTTTGACCGTGCTGTTGGTGGCACTCGTGTTTGAAGCCGTGGGCGTGGTCGTGCTCAAGCAGGGCATCGATCAAATCACCATTCGTGAAAAAGCCCGGCAGGGTGGTGCGATTCAAGTGTCCGTGCGCGCTGCGCTGCGGATGGTGGGCGACGGCTTCGCCAGTCCGCGCGTGCTGCTGGGCGTGCTTTGCGAGGCCATCTTTTTCGCCGGACTGCTCGTGCTGATGGGCCAGCGGGACATCAGCTTCGTCTGGCCGCTCACCTCGTTGAGCTTCGTGCTGACGACCATCGTGGCGATTTTGATTTTGAAGGAGCGCGTGTCGGCGACCCGCTGGACGGGCGTCGCGCTCATCATGCTGGGCGCGGCGTTCATCACCTGGAGCGAGCAGGTGAAGGAGCAGGAGGCCCAGGCGGCGAAGACCATGACGGACGGCACTACGGGCCGGTAGTCCAGCGGAGCGAAAGCGCGCCCTTCCCCGAAAAACGACAGCGACGAACCTGCCTCCATGAGGGCAGCGGTCCTACCGCCCAGACCGCCGCCACAGAATGCCGCGCGACCACCGCCCTCTTAGTTGTAGCCCCCAACTTCCTCATCCCCTGCCCCGCTACGGCACGAGCGGGGTGACGATGCGCAGATAGCGCTCGGGAGCCGCCGGGGCGGTGGCGCTGTTGACCAAGATGGTCCGCACCAGCGGTTGCGCGATGATGCTGGTCAGGTTGCTCCACGCCGGCAGCGCCAGGTTGGTCCGCCATTGCACGGTGTAACTGAGGTTCGTCTGGGCCACGAAACTCAGCTCCGTGGCATTCGTGGCCGAGAGCACGATCTTCAAGACGCTGAGCGCATTGGTCGGGTTCGTGCCGGAGAGATACTCGTCCCGGTTGTTCATCCCGTCCCCGTCGAAGTCGAGCAGGGCGTCGGCGGCGTTGTTGGTACTGAAGCCGTACTGCAACTCCCACAGGTCAGCCACGCCG
>JAYVWQ010000281.1:0-11835 GCA_043785945.1 Akkermansia sp. | reverse complement strand
AGAATTTCATTGATGAGCACGGGCGGCACGGTGAGCGCCGGATCGTCCGCGCCGGGCGAGCCGCCCAGCGCGCTGCTCGCGCGCCAGTTTTTTGGATTGCTGAAATCAGGATTGGCGTTCGGGTCGATCGGCACGAGCGAGAAATCAAACCCGTCCGGCGTCACCGGCCAGGGCGTGAGATCGCCGTACGTGAAGGCCAGCACCTGCGCGCCGAGCGGATGCGAGAGCGTGATCGTCTCGCCGCTGTTGGCGAGGCGTCCGGTGTAGAGGCCATTTACTGTCACCCCGGGGTGCCGGCTCGCGAACGCGGTCGCGTTGCGGGCGAGGACGAAGAACTGGCCGGGGGCCAACTGCGCGCCCACGGGAAAGGTGAAGGTGAGGCCGGTGAAATACAGCCCGCTCAGGCCGAGCGCGCTCGGTCCCGTGTTCTTCAATTCCAAGAATTCAAACTCGTCACCGTCGGTCAGCCCCACGTTGGGCGGGTGATACATGATTTCGGTGACGAGCAGCTTGCTCAAATCCTGCGGGGGATAAAGCGTCACCTCGTTGAGCGCGCTCCACACCCCGGCGGAGAAAACGCGGGCGCGGACCGTGGTCGTGGTGTTGATGACGAGCGGGCTGGAATAAGCCAGCGCCGTGGGGGCCACGCCGCCGCCCTGCACACGGGGATCGCTGCCGTCGAGCGTGTAGTAAAGCGTGCCGGAGGGATTGCTGTTGGTCATGCGAAAGCTGAAGCCGGAGGAAACCGCGCCGCCCACGGAGTTGAAGGAGGGCGCGTTGATCGCCGGGTAAAGTCCATCCGCCTGAAGCTGGCTAATGACGACGGCGGTGCGTCCATTGATGAAACCCATGACGGAGTTCATCGCGCTGATCCAGGAGTTGCGCGTGTAGGGCGCGCTGGGGCTTTTCGCGTCACCCCAGCGGGCGGACTCGGGAATGATGGCCCGCTGGATTTCGTTGCTCCGGCTGAGGAACGCGGCGCGCATGCCCGGGACGGAAAGCGCACCGTTGTTAAAACAATGTTTGAAGATGCGGTCGGCGGCCAGCATGCGGAACTCGGGATTCTGGTGCATGCGGAACCAGATGTATTGCGGGGTGGAACGCAGTTGCGCCGCCGCCGCCCCGCCGGCCTGGGTGAGCGGATTGCCGCAGGTCCAGTCGGGCTGAATAACCCCGTAGGTGTTCGGCGGAGTGGTGTTGGCCAGATCCACGATGCCGGTGCGATCTTCCCCGACATTGAGCAGCGTGTGCTCGGCGTCGTGCGAGGCGAAGCGGAAGCCACCGTGCTGGCCGGTGCGGTCGCGGAACCCGTACCAGTTGTTGGGCGAGTCGTTGCCGAGAAAGGCCGAGATGGGCGCGTCCAGATTGCCGCCGTAGTTAATGACCAGCATGTAGTCGATCATGTTCGGCACATCGATCAGGTTCTCGAAGTTGGTGTTGATCGTCCCATTCGCGTTGCGGCCCTGTGCCTTGAAATAATTGGCGTCGCTGGCGTAGCCGTTGGTCGCGGATTCCCAGAGCCGGTACCAGGCGGCGTTGTCGCCATCGGTCGCACCGCTCACGTAGCCATCCAGTTGTTTGATGGTGTCGTAATCCTCCTCGTTACCCCCGAGATAGCTTGCGGCAAAGGCCGCCTCGGGCCGCTCCTCGCTGTTGTAGAGGCCCCAATACATGCCGTTGATGTAGAGGTGGTAGAAATTTCCGCGCGTGCCGACACCGTTCATGGTGAGCTGGGCATCACGGCTCATCACATCGCGCAGGCAGGTCATCCGGCTGTCGTTCTGAAAGCTCCACGAATAATTCTGCATCGTGCGCATGTCGAACTTGTCGAAGCTCGTGGCCCCGGCCGGGCCGAAGAAGGGGAAACTCAACTTGGACGCGCCATACTCCTGCCGGAAGAAAAAGCGGAAGGCGTGTTTGGGATTGTCGGTGCTGCGGCTAAAACCACCGCGCAGCCGGATGCCGCAGTTGATCTGAAAACCTTCCTCGCCCTCGGGATTCAGCAATTCAATTGAGCAAGGCCGCTCCCAGAGCGGACCGTCCTGTCCCGGATTGGCGTAAATGCCGGTCGAGGCGTTGAACAGGTCATCCAAGTTCACCACAATCGAGAAGCTCGGGATCGCCTTGAGATCGTCCCGGACCGTGTCCCGCCACGGCGCGACCGTCACGATGTCCGGGTCCATGCCATAGTCCACCGTGTTGCCACCCCAGGTCGCAGGCCAACCCGCCGGGGCCACGCCATTCGCCGCCTGATTGGTCACGTCGTTTAGAAAGAGATAGGTGTGGCAGTCCACATCTGAGGACAGGAGACCCGCCTTGTAAGCAAACGCGCGCACCACGGTGGTCGTGCCGATGAGCACCGGCGCGGCGTAGATCAGTCCAACATTCGTCGTCGGGGCCTTGCCATCGAGCGTGTAGCGAATGGTCACGTCCGGCGTGGCGCAGGTGAGGGCGAGGGAGAAGTTCGTTCCATAGAAACCGCGGTCGTGGCTGAACTTCGTGTCCGCAACGACGCCGGTGATGCTGCTGGGCGGGTTGTTCGAGCCGGGCGTGGGCGGCGTGAAATACTTCAACTGGCCGAGCGGATCGTAACCGTAGGAATAATCCCGGCGCTGGTTCGGGTAGCCGTTGAAGGACGAGATCAGAGCGCGAGGCGTGGCCGCGTTGTAGAGACCGATGAATTCGCCCCCCGTGCCGAGTTTGAAATTGGTGTGCAGCTTGGTATTGGGCGCGGTGGGCTTCCGATCCTTGCCCGAACAAAACACCACCAGATACCCGCTCGGCTGCATGGTCACGGCGGGGAAAACCCATTTGTCGGGCGTGCCCGCGTCGTCGCTCAACGACCAGCCCGCCAGGCTGACAAGGTTCGTGCTTAAATTCCTCAGTTCGACCCAGTCTTGGAACTCGTTGTCCTCGTCGCGCAGGCCGCTGACATTGACGGCCACAAACTCGTTGAGCCGCACGTTCTCGGAGACGATCACGTTCGGGTCCAAGATGTAATTCCAACTCGCCCCCGCGAACGGATTGGGCGACGCCGCCTGATCCTGGATGCCATGGCCCGCCGCGAACTGGACCGCCACCGGCCCCGTCGCCGGCTGCGGGAAGCGAAACAAATAGGCGGCCCCGCTGAGGACCGTGACGTTCGTGGCCGCACTGCCGTTGATGAGCAAATCAGCCGCGTTGACGCCGGTGACATTCTCCGTGAAATCGACTTCAATCTGGGTCAGTGAGGAAACCGTCGAGCCGGCAAAGGGAAGCTGGAACGCCACGCCCGGAGCCACGTCGTCAATGGTGCCGGCCAGGTTGGCATCCACGTAAAGGTCGGAGCTGGTGAGATTGGCGTTAAACGCTTGAATGGTGATGACGTTGGTGCCCGCCCGCAAAACATTGATCGGAACAGAGTGCGTTTGCACGACCGGTTCCGCCGCCGTGACGGCGGCCGTAGCGATGGTCGGTTCCCCCACTGGCACGTTGTAACGGCCCACCTCCACGCCGTTGATCCAGGCGATGTAACCGTCGTCGATGTTGATCGAGAGCGTGACCGCCGAGACCGACGCCGGGCTGGCCACGACGAAAGTGCGGCGCATGAAGACAGACAGCCAGGTGGGCGTGGTCGCGCTGCTGCCCGGAATGATGGTGACGGGGACCGGGTCGCCGTAACCAATCGGCGTGGCCACGGGCAGGCTCCAACCCGTGTCATTGGCGTTGGTGCGCCAGTCAGTCACGGGCGTCGAGGCTTCGTTCGTGCCCAGCCGGTAGCGCCAGGAGCTGCCATTGTCGAAGTAGCTGACCGTCGCCGCCTGCACCGGCCCGACCGCCAGCACCAGCCACAGCCCCAACCAGCCGAGTATTTTGAATTTCATATTCTTCATCGCTGCACCGCTTGACCATTCGTTCCCTTCACCCCATCCATCATGACGCATCCGACGGGACAGCCTTGCGGCCAAGGGATGCGTCCAGCAAGCAAAGGGAATGACTCGATAACGTGGCAGAAAACCCATGGTCCGACGAATCTTTTCCATCGCGAGCCGGGAAATTCCGCGTCCATCAAGTTGAAGGCGAGTGTGCGTTCAACCTTGGTGGATGACAGCATGTCCTAGGCGCGTGCTCCCTCCAGCCGGGTCTCGAAAAATTTAATCGACGGTGCTTGTCAGCACGAGCCGGATGCGTGCGAGCCGGTCTCGGAATGTGTGCCGCCGAACCCAAGGTGTGGGCGAGACCGGGCCGGGGCGATGCGAGCCAGACACGGGCGCGTGTCAGTGCCATCCAGGTCGCGGTGAGCCGCCGCCGGGGCCGTGTCCATCAAGGCCAAGGTGTGTGCGCGCTGCCCTCAAGATGCGTGTCAGCCCGCCCAGACCATGTTGAATGTCTCTATTTTATAGGAATTTTCGCCAAACCACCGAACGCGGCTTTTTCGGCTCATTCTCTCTTCGGAGGCAGCGAATGGATCGAGTGCTGAGGAGGATAGATCGACCCATCAGTTCCGAAGTTCCGCGCGGATTCAGTTTTTTCCTTGCCTCAAACCGGGTCGTCGCCATGCCCCGCCCGGACCGCCACCCAAAACATAAAGCCCCCAAACTTACGAATGACCGCGACCAACGTGGTGATGGGAACGACGGAGTTCCGCTCGACCAACACGACCACGGCTCCGGCGCGATTTTTCCGGCTGGCGACATAAGGAGCGGGGTGGGCTGATGCTCCCTTGCGCCGGGACGGGCGGGGCGTAGGTTGTTTCGGGCTGACATGAATGCGGGAACAGTGAGTGCCACAGGTAAATCCCACATGACGATGCCAGCCCACTTTTTTGCCCGCACGGCCTCCTTCACCTGAAACCAACTCGACCTGGCGACGCGATTTCATTGCATCGGCATAGACAGCGCGACACGCGTGGTGCCGCGCAGGACGGTGGCCGGCACCTTTTCCCCGGCGGTGCGTTTCTGGAGGAGACGGCCCATCAGTTGCCCCTCGGTCAGGCGCGTGGTCAGGCCGTCCAGTTCCACGATGATGTCGTCCATTTGAAAGCCCGCATTCTGGGCAGCGGCGTGTTTGCCATACTGGCCCACCGCTTTGACGAGCAGCGCCATTCCCGACTCAGCCAGACCGCACTCGTTGCGCGCGGTGTCGGCCATATCTTCCAGGGTCAGCCCGCCCGTGACCATGGCGCGCAGGGACCAAGTGCCGACGCGTTTGGAAATGTCCGAGTGACTGCGCCAGTCAGCGGGCAGCGTGAGCCTGAGCGTCTTTTCCCCGCCCGCCCGCCGCACGGTCGCGGCCAGCGGACCGGACTCGGGCGCGCGCTGCAAAGCCCAACTGAAATCCGCAATGGAGATGAGCGGCTGTCCCGCGAGGCTGACAATGTCATCGCCCGCCAGCAAACCACCCCGCGCGGCGATGGAACCCGCCGTCACGGTCTGCACACGCGCGGCGGCCTCGGGCGCGAGGGTCAGGCCGATGGTCTCCGGCACGGGCATGGGATAGATGAGTTCGGTGGGGATGGGCTTCTTCTGATCGCGATACGAAGCGCGCAGGGCCTCGCCGACCATGTGGCAGTGGACGCAGCTTTGCACCACCTTGCCCTCCCAATCGAGGGTGGCCTTGTATTTGGCGGCGAGCGCGGGGATTTCCACCGAGGTCTTGAAGGGCGCTGGTGTGCCCTGCTTGCCGGCGAGCGCGGCCTTGTTGTTCGGATAGTTGCGATGCAGCGCGAGGGCGGCTTCGAGGGCGCGCTGGTAGCCGGCGGTGGTTTTGTCCTGCGGATTTTTCTGATGAGTCCACGAGCCATAACGGCCATAGACCGTGCCGTCGCCGTTGAAGAAAAGCGTGGAGAAGGAAAGGTCGTAGTCGAACTGGAAGAGCGCGAGGTCAAGGGCGTTGGCGTTGATGACGCGCACGCAGACAAATTGATCAAGGAGCGGGGCCAGCTCCGGCTCCTGCAACACGCTGGCGTCGATGCCCGCGCAGGAAAGGCACGGCACACAGCGCAGCACGACGAGGAGCGGCTTGCCCTTCCACTTGGCCTGCTCGAGTCCCTTTTGGAAGTCGTTGTAGATCCAGCGGGCGTCCTTTTCCATCGCGGCCTTGTCCCCGCGCACCGCGCCTTCGCGGTCCTTGAGCGTGGCGGCGAAGGAGGCGGAGGCCAAGAGGCTGAACGCGAGCGCGACCAGGAGCGTGGGTGATTTCATGATGGCGATAATGACGATGGGAAAAGCGCGGCCATCAAATTTAGTTCGCGAGAAAATCAGCGGCGGAGCACGGAGCCGCCGCGCGGCCCAGGGCCTGCGGAACTTAGATTGAATCGCGGCCCGGGCGCGTCGCGTCAGAGACGATTGTGTTCCCACGGCGATGCGCGTTCCTCTTAACGCTGAGTTTTTGGCTGGCGATGTTGTCGCCGGTCAGGGCCGCTGATCCCGCGCGCGATGTGTTCCCGATTTTCTCCGAGCATTGCCTGAAATGTCACGGCCCGGAAAAACAGAAGAGCGGCTACCGGCTGGACGACCGGCTCGTCGCTTTGGCGGGCGGCGATTCGGGGAAGGTGGCGATTGTGATCAGCAACAGCGCCGCGAGCGCGCTGGTGCAACGCCTCACCACCACCAACGCCGACGAGATGATGCCGCCCAAGAGCGAGCGGCTTTCCTCCAATCAGATCGCGGCCATCCGCGCGTGGATTGATTCTGGCGCGGTGTGGCCGACTCAGCTCGCAGACTCCAAACAACGACCTTCGACGCATTGGAGTTTCCAGCCGGTTCAGCGTCAGGAAATTCCCCGCGTGAAAAGCGCGAAGTGGGTGCGCAACCCCATCGACCAGTTCGTGCTCGCGCGGCTGGAAACGGAACGCCTCAAGCCATCCTCTGAAGCGGACCGCGCCACGCTCATCCGGCGGCTGTATCTGGATCTGCTGGGACTGCCGCCCACGGTCGAGCAGGTGGAAGCGTTCGTGAACGACCGGCGACGCGACGCCTTCGAGCGATTGGTAGAAGTAGTGCTGGCGGCGCCACATTTCGGCGAGCGCTGGGGACGGCACTGGCTCGACCTCGCGCGTTACGCGGACAGCGCCGGTTACCAAATCGATCGCGTCCGGCCCGGTGCCTACTTGTATCGTGACTGGGTCATCGACTCCTTCAACCGCGATCAGCCCTTCGATCAGTTCACCATCGAGCAGATCGCGGGTGACCTGCTGCCCCAAGCGGCGCTGGAACAAAAGATCGCCACCGGCTTTCATCGCATGACGCTCTCGAATCTCGAAGACGGCGTGGACAAGGCGGAGTTCGAGTGCAAGGCCAGGGTGGATCGTGTCTCGACCACGGCCACCGCGTGGCTGGGACTCACCGTGGGCTGCGCGGAATGTCACACGCACAAATTTGATCCGATTACGCAGCGTGAGTTCTACCAGCTCTACGCCTTCTTCAATGCCGCCGAGGAAGTCGATGTGCCGGCACCCTCCACGAGTGGACGCGAAAAGTTCGAGGGCGCGAAGAAGCTGTGGGACTTGGAGAAGCCCCGCCTCGAAGCAGAACGGGCGGCCTACAGCCAGTCGAACTTGCTGAGGAACCAACTGGCCTGGGAACGCACGGTGAATCCTTCCTCCGTGACCGGCGCGGTAGCTGTGGCTCTCGGCGTGCCGGCGGCCCAGCGCACGGCGGCGCAGAAGCGGGAGTTGGCCAAATACTACCGCGACCTCGATCCGTCGCTGAAGCAGTTCAACGCGCGGCTCAAGGCGCATCAGCGCACAGTTCCGAAATATAAGGAGGAGCTGGCCATGCTGCTCGGTGTTAGAACCAATGCACCAAAGACCTTCGTGCATGTGCGCGGGGATTTTCTCCGCCCCGGCGAGGAAGTGAAACCGGGCGTGCTCGGCGTGCTGAACAAACCCCGTAGCAGCCGACGTGAGGAGGCTCTGATCAAAAAGACTGGATTCGATCAGAGTCTCGTTACCTCGCCTGCTACCGAGATGGATCGTCTCGACCTCGCGCGCTGGATTGTTTCGCCGGAGAATCCGCTGACCGCGCGGGTGGCGGTGAATCATTTCTGGATGCATTTGTTCGGGCGCGGCCTGGTCAGCACGCCGGAGGATTTCGGCACGCGCGGCGAACCGCCGTCCCATCCTGCCTTGCTCGACTGGCTGGCCGGCGAATTTCAACGCAGCGGCTGGAGCCGGAAACAAATCATCCAGCTCATCGTGACCTCGGCCACGTACCGCCAGTCATCCTTCGTCAGTGAGAAACTGTTGGCGCGTGATCCGCAAAACATCCTGCTCGCGCGCCAGAGTCGTTATCGCGTCGAGGCGGAAATCATCCGCGACCTGTTCCTCGGCGCGAGCGGTCTGCTGGAGGAAGAGATTGGCGGGCCGGGCATATACCCTCCGATTCCCGCCGACATCAAAGCGGTCGGATATGGCACGGGCGGCTCTTGGACCGAGACGGAAGGGCCGGAAAAATATCGGCGCGGACTGTATGTGATCAACCGCCGCACTGTTCCGTATCCGGTCGCGATGACCTTCGATCAGGCGAACCCGAACGAATGCACCGCGCGCCGCGAGCGCTCGAACACGCCGCTGCAGCCGCTCGCTCTGCTGAACAATCCGGTCTTCGCCGAATGCGCCGCCGAGCTGGCCCGCCGGATGGAGCAGGCGCAGGGCGACACGCGCCAAAAACTGGAGCTGGGTTTTCGCGCTTGCCTGGGACGCCCGCCTGCGCGCGCCGAATGGAAACGCCTGGAGCAGTTGGTTCACGACGAACGCCAGCGCGCCGGGGCGAGCGAAACGCAGGCCTGGCGGGCGGTGGCCGATGTGCTGCTCAACCTCGACGAATTTATCACCCGCGAATGAACATGAGCCTCCGAGACATCCTTGATCTGACCCGCCGCGATTTTCTTGTGAACGCGGCGCGCGGCGTGGGCGGTCTGGCCTTCGCCTCCCTGCTCAGCGGCGAGGGCTTGCTCGCGGCGGACGCGGCGAAAACTTCCGTGGACTTGAATCCCTTTGCGCCCAAGCCGCCGCACTTCACGCCCAAGGCCAAGCAATGCATCTTCATTTACATGGAGGGCGGCGTCAGCCAGCTCGACCTGTTTGATCCCAAGCCGAAGCTGACGGAGCTGAATGGTCAGAAGCTGCCGGACTCGTTCACCAAGAACGTGCGCTTCGCTTTCCTGCAAAAGGACACGGCAACGTTGCTCGGCAGTCCGTACCCCTTTCAGCGTTACGGCCAGTGCGGCACGGAAATGTCCAGCATGCTGCCGCACATCGGGGCGCGGGCCGATGACATCGCCCTTGTGCGGACGATGCACACCGAGGCGTTTAATCATCATCCCGGTGAGCTGTTGATGTACACCGGGTCACAACGCTTCGGACGACCGAGCGCTGGATCGTGGGTGACCTACGCGCTGGGGAGCGCCTCGAAAAACCTGCCGGGTTACGTCGTGCTCACGGCGGGGCGTCATCCCAGTGGCGGCAACACGATGTTCTCCAGCGGCTTCCTGCCTTCGACCTTTCAGGGCGTGCTCTTCCGCAACGAAGGCGAGCCGGTCATGGACTTGAACAACCCGCCCGGAGTCACGGCGGAGATGCGCCACTACGGCCTGGATGCGTTGCGTGATTTGAATTCGATGCGGCAGAAAATCGTGGGCGATCCGGAAATTGCCAGCCGCATTGCCAGTTATGAACTGGCGGCGCGCATGCAGCTCTCCGCGCCGGAACTCACCGACTTTGCCAGCGAAAAATCCGCCACGCTCGACGCCTACGGGGTGAACCGTGAACCCGGCAAGTTCACCAAGACCCAGCGCGGCGGCGGCACGGACAGCTTCAGGACCTTCTCGCGGAATTGTCTCATGGCCCGCCGGCTCGTAGAGCGCGGCGTGCGTTTCGTCAGCATTCACCACGCGTCCTGGGATCATCACAACGAGCTGGAGCAAGACCTGCCGTTCAACTGCGCGGTGGTCGATCAACCGGTCGGCGCGCTGCTCAAAGATTTGAAGGAGCGCGGCCTGCTCGACAGCACGCTGGTGGTGTGGGCGTCAGAATTTGGTCGCACGCCGCTGGGCGAGAATCGAGCGGCCTTCAAGGGGCGGGTGAGCGGACGCGATCATCATCCCTTTGCCTTCACGTCGTGGCTGGCGGGCGGCGGCGTGCGTGGCGGCCAGGTGATTGGCGAGACGGATGAACTGGGCTGGGGCGTGACCAAAGACCCGGTGCATGTGAACGATCTCCACGCGAGCATCCTGCATCTGTTCGGCTTGAACCATGAGAAGCTCACCTACCGCTTCCAAGGTCGCGATTACCGGTTGACTGATGTGGCCGGAAAAGTGGTGGCACAGCTTCTGGCCTAGCCAAAGCCTTCCTCTTGGTCGGCGTCAGCGCTTCAGGCCAAAGTGCTGGTCGGCAAAATTCATGAACACCCGCCAGTCCGCCTCCAGCATGGAGTGCTTCCCAGGACGGATGTAGTAGCCCAGTTTGCTGCTCACGAGCTGTCCCTCGGGCGGCATCACCGTCGCATCGCACCCGCCGGCCTTGAGCAGGCGATAAACCGGTTCGGCGGCCTTGAGCACAGCGAACTGGCCGCTGGGATCAGCCCATTGATCGCCCGTGGCGTTCGAGAGCAGCACGGGGCGCGGGGCCATGAGCGCCACGAGTTCGTGCTGATCGAAGGGCAGCTTCTCCGGCGCGTCGTTGAACTTCTTGAACTCGGCATTGAACCAGTGCGGGAAACTCTTGTTGATCACGGCCGTGGTCTCGGAGAAGGGGCGGCCATTGGCCTGAAGGGCGCGAGCAGCAGCCGAGCCACGGCTGGGCGCGGTGCCGCCGCAGCCGGCTTGATGCGGAATGGCCAGCGCGATGCGTTCGTCGAAGGCCGCCGCGAGCAGCGCCGTCTTGCCGTTGCGTGAATGACCGACCGCCGCGATGCGCTTCGCATCGATGGCGCGGTCGGTGACGAGATAATCGACGCAGCGTTGAAAGCCCCAAGCCCATCCTGCGATGCAGCCGCGATCAGCGGTCAATGAATTGGTCGCGGAACCGGTGCGCTCCTTCGCCAGCCAGGCATAAACGCCATCGGAGACATTGGCGCGATCGGAGTCGATGTCGGCGTTGCTGAACGTCGCCAGCGCGTAGCCGCGCGCGATGATTTGTTCGAGGGGCCAGTCCTCCGCCTGCGCGCCGCGCGCCGCCGCCGTGGCCTGGCCGTTGGTGCAGCCTTTGCAATTGCCGCCCATGAAACTCTGCGCGAGCGGGATGCGGGGGTCGGCGTGGAGGGCGTGGTTGCCGCAGAAATTCAGCGCGAGAAACACCGGAGCCTTCTTCACCGCATTGGGTGTGATGACGAGCAGATCAATCTTCGGCGAGACGCTGCCGGGAATGGAGATGGTGACGAGCTTGAGCGTGGCCGCGCCGTTGAGGAATTTCTCGTCCACGACCTGACTTTTGAAATCCAGCTTGTCCGGCTTGGGCGGTAGTTCGCCATACATGTAGTGCTGGAAGAGCGCCTTGAGTTCCGGCCGGCGCTGGCGCGTCCACTGCCGCGCGCTCGTCACCGGAGTGCCGTCGAGCATGACCAGCGGGTCGGGCAGTTCCGCGCGAGCCGGCAATTTTGCGACGTCGGGAAATTTTGTTTCCGCTCCATTCATGTTCACGGTCAACGCCACAAGCAGGAGCATGGAGCAGGAACCGAAAAGCGACCACGTTGATTTCATGGCCGGGATTCTAAAAGGGCGCGAACGGGAAGCAATGCTGTTGGTCGGGCGAATGACTTAGAGCCTGTCATGCACTTTGTTCAAGCGGGCGTGTGAGAAATAAAGCTGTACGAACGGGGCACTTACGGGCATCAAGCTCGGGATGGCGAAATTACG
>JAYVWQ010000280.1:0-3029 GCA_043785945.1 Akkermansia sp. | reverse complement strand
CCGCCGTTCAGTGCCGGTGCGGTCGGTCCGGCGGATTGACCAGCCAGGTGGCGGGAATTGGTCGCCGAGTCGCATCTCCCGCGCTGGTGTAATAAACCTCCAACGTCGGCAACGCCGCCTTGGTGAGCCGTGCGAAAGCCAGATCCAACTCATGCGGATGCCCCGCTTCCGCCGCCCAGGTCAGCTCCAGCGTGTTTGGTCCGCCCACCACCGACTGGCTGACCCAGACTTGGTTCGTCGGCTTGGCCTGTTGGAGAAACTCACCGGTGACGGCGAACTTCACGTCCGACTCGAAGTGCAGCGTGTATTGGCCGGACGGGAATTTCAGATGCGTCTTCAATTCCAGGCGAGACCGCAACTCATTGGTTAGCCCCGTCTCCACCCAGCGCCGCAAAATATCCGGCACACAGGTGCCTCGCATCCATTCTTGCGCCGCCGGCAAGCCCAGATGCGGCAGCCACACCACTTCGCCGCCCGAGCTGCCGCCCGCCCGGACCGTCCAGGACGCTTCCACGCCCGAATGGTCAAAGGCCAGTTCCATACGGGTGGGCGCAGAACCGGCCGCGCTGATGCCCGACAGGGCAAAGGCATACATCACCGGGTCGGGATACGGCTCCGACAGCAGGAGCAGCGCGCGCCGGTCCCGGGAAAGACGGGCGACCGTGGCTCGCAGTGGACGGCGCGGCGCGAGTCCCGTCTTGGAGATTAATTCCCAGCGGTCCCCGGCCCGCACCTGCTCGCCATAATCCAGAGTCGTGCCGGCCCAACTGTTGGTGGACGCGTCGTCCAGCTCGCGATCAAAATACGCAAACGCCCCGCGGGGGTGAAAGGACGCCGCCAGCACGGGCTGGGGCACGGCCCGATCTGTGTACGTGATCTTGAAGAGCCGACCGCCCAGGCCGTTGGTCGTGCTCACATAGAGCGCGCCGCCCGGCGAAAGCGCGAGGTCCGCCACCGGCTGGTTCACGGATGCGATGGGATATTCACGACCGATGTAACCGTGCGCGGTCTTCACCAGACGGACGCGCCAGATTTTGCCCCGCGCCGCCCCCGCGACCAGCGCATCGCCCTGCCACCATGCAGGACCAAACGCCCCCGGCCCGGCCGACGGCTCGTTGAAGACCAGCCCGCCGATGACTTGGGGCGCGGGACCAAAAGCCACCACGGGCCATTGAGACCGTTGGGGATGCGAGGCCGAGCCGTAATCCTTTCCCGCCACCATGTGATTCAACTCATCCCATCCCTCGCCGCCCTCGCGCGCCCGCCCCGTCAAAAACAAATCACCCGCACGATTGAATCGCAGCGTGCCTGGCCCGCGCAGGCCGGTGGCAAATGTCGTGAGCGCGCCATCTGGCGCGAGCCGCTGCACGGTGCCCGGCCCGCGATCTGAATTCGTGGAGTTTCCCCCTCCAGAGCCAACGGTGAAGAAAATGTTGCTCGCTGCATCCCGAGTCAGACTCGTCACCACCGCTCCGTCGCCTAGGCGCGCGAGCACCTTCTCCCCATCAGCCCGTCCATCGTGATTCGTGTCCGTGAGCAGCGAGATGATCCCCGGCGAGGCGAGAAAGACGCCTTCCGTTGCGGGCCAAATCGCCAGAGTAAATTGATTCGTGGCCCGCTCCCAGAAGACGTCCGCACGATTCTCGAGTCCGGCGCCGTTGGTGTCGCGGAGCAGATAAATTCTTCCGTCCTGACCGAGGGCAAAAAGCCGCCCATCCGGCGCGAAGCGCAACTGGTTCACGCCCGGCACCCGCACCGTCAACTCCTGCACGGTGAAGCCGGGGATCAGCATCCGCACGGGCGACGATTCATTCGCTGGCTCGGCCGCAGCCATCAGGCTCACGGCGCAAAGCCCGGTCAACATTGCGTTCATTCGCATGACCGCACCTTAGAACAAAGTCTCGCGCGCTGGGAAGCAGCGAGGTGGGCCAGCGGAAGTGGCGGGCACCGCCAAGGCCGAAGCGCGGCGGCGCGCGGCCACGAAGTTAGAGGCGTGCGGGAGCCAATGCGGACATGCCCGGCTTGGCGCAGCCGCAGCGGCTCGGGAGAGCCGCGCGCCGTGTCCGCCACTTTCCATCGCAACCGCTTCACTCTGCGGGCTTGCGGCACCCGGGCCGACACGCTTCACTCCCGTCATGCGCATTCCATTGATCGTCCCGCTCCTGTGGTTGGCTGTCACCACGGCTCTGGCTCAGACCCCGGCCCCAGCCCAGACCAACAAGCCCAACGCCTTTGAAAATGAAATCCTCGCCTTCGAGGCCAGCGACCGCACCAACCCGCCGCCCCGGCACGCCATCCTCTTCGTCGGCAGCTCCAGCATCCGGTTGTGGAAAACGCTGGCCCAGGATTTCCCGAACCGGCGCGTCATCAATCGCGGCTTCGGCGGCTCGCAGATCGCCGACTCGATTCTTTTTGCCGACCGCATCGTCCTGCCCTACGAGCCGGCCACCATTGTTTTTTACGCCGGAGGCAACGACCTCAATGCCGGTAAGACGCCCCAAGTCGTCTTCCATGATTACAAAACCTTTGTCGAAAAGGTGCGCACGAAACTGCCCGACACCCAGATCGCCTACATCTCCATTGCCGGGAACCCTGCGCGCTGGTCGCAGATCGAGCGCGTGCGCGAGGCCAACCGGCTCATCCAAGCCTACAGCCGCACCTTGCCCGGCCTCAGCTACATCGATACCGCCACCGCCATGCTCGGCGCGGACGGCCTGCCCCGCCCCGAGATTTTCGTGGCCGACAAACTGCACATGAACACCAACGGCTACGCCATCTGGACCCGCGTCATCGGCGCACACCTCCAGCAACTGGACGCGGAGAAAAAGCCCTGAGCGGCGCATCGGGAAAGCTGCTCTAGGGTGGTGCCAGCGAGATGCACCCATGCCGCTGATCGAGGCACGCCTCATCCCGCCGGCCTATGCCGACTGCTACGGCTCCACCACCGTCCGATAAAACCTCCGCGCCCGGTTCGTGCTCGTGAAATCGATCACCTCCTGCCGCTCCGCCGACAGCACTCCGTTCGTCAG
>JAYVWQ010000279.1:0-8350 GCA_043785945.1 Akkermansia sp. | reverse complement strand
GAACGAATCAGATAAAACGCGTCCGCCGGGTCGCCCTGTTTGCAGATGACCTGGCTCTTGCCGAACGTAACGAGTTCGACTTTTTGCTTCAGCAGTCCGAGAAAGGTTTCATCCACCGACGAGAAGAGAGGCACGCTGCGCAGGTGGTGGTCCAAGGAACGTTCGCGATATTTTTTGTCGAGGTCAGTTTTGAATGACGTGCCTTTGAACGTTCCGACCTTCACCTTCGTCGCCGCCTTGGTCACGGCATCGACTTCGCGCGATCCCATGAGCATGTCGAGGATCACCCGGAGCATCTCGACCATGACGCAATCCTCGCGCGCCATGACCGTGGCGGAGCGCGGCTGAAACGTGCGGCAGGTCATTTCGCCAAAGAGTTCGCCGGCATCGAGCTGGGCCAGCGGACTGTGGACCGAGAGATCAATGGAAGCGTCGATGGGAATGAATCTGCGCGTGTTCTCTTCGCGCTGTTCATGGTGATCGGTGACCAGAAAGCTTTTCATCCGCGCCATAAACCCGCCCAGGCCGCGGCGCGTCTTCACATGGGCGATCCGGTTGGCGATGAAAATATCAACCTTGCCCGAGACGATGTAGAACGCGGTCGAGCCGAACGCACCCTCGTCGCAGACGATGTCGCCGCGCTTGAAGCGCCGCAGCACCGCCGCGCCCTCGGCCCACTTGAGCTGCGCGGGCGGGAGTTCCTTCAGCCACGGCAGGTACTCGAGGAGCTTCTCCGTACTGAGCGGTTCGCCGATTTCGAGTTTGTCGGTACTGGATTGCATTGCAGCGGGGGATTGCATAACACACGACCTGTGCCCGGCAAAGATCAGTTTGCAAAAGTGTTCGCGGAACCAACCCGCAGTTCCTCCAGCCACGTTGTTCCCCGATCCCTTGGTCTGGCCTTGCTCATGGGCATGTCTCTCCCCGCCGCCTTCGCCGTCGAACCCGCGCCGAAATTCCTTGGCGCTCCGAGTTGCGCCTCCGCCATGTGTCACGGCGGGGCGGATGAGAAACACCATCAGTTCATCACCTGGTCGAAGAAGGATTTTCACACCCGCGCCCCCGCCACGCTCTCGCTCGCACGATCCACGCGCATCGCCGAGACGCTGAAGATGGCCGACGCGACGAAGGACGCGCGCTGCACGGTCTGCCACAATCCTTTCCAAGCCGTGCCGGCGGAACGCCAAGGCCCGCTCGTCGGGAAGCTCGAAGGCGTCTCGTGCGAGAGCTGTCACAACGCGGCCGAGCCGTGGCTGCTCACGCACACCCGCACCGATCTCACGCACGACCAGAAGGTCGCGGCGGGTTTGCGCGACTTAAAAAACCTCTACGTGCGCGCCAACACCTGCGTGGCCTGTCATCAAAATTTGGACCCCGAGTTGCGCGCCGCCGGTCATCCCGAGCTGACCTTCGAGATGGATGGCCAGAGCGCCACCATGCCGCGCCACTGGACGGAGACGAACAAACTGCGCGGTGCCCAGGCGTGGGCGGTAGGGCAGGCCGTGGCCGCGCGCGAGGGTTTCGCGCAGGCCAAGAAGGCCAAGGTGCCGATGGATATTTACGAGCGCGCCTCGGCCATTCAACTCGCGGCGGGCCTTCCGCCCGAACCCGATCCGGACACGTTTGCCCGCACGCTCGCGGCGAGGACATGGACGCAGGCGGATGTCTGGGATCGGTTGCGGCAGATGGCGGCGAGCGATGAATCCATCTCGCTGGGCAAAGCGCCCCAAGGCGAAATCGTGCAGCGGGCCGAGCGAATTACGTTGGGCTTGGAGCGATTGCTCGTCACCTTAAATTTACAAACGACGCCCGCCTTGAGCGCGCGACTGGACGCGCTCTTCAAGGACATCCAGTCGCGCCCCGATTTTTCCCCGAAGCAATTCGCCGAACACCTGCAGGCGTTCCGCATCGAGTTGGACAAGCTGCCAAATTAATTCGCGAGTGAATTGCGCTCTCCCGGCCAAAGTTCTTGTCAGCGTTTCCGTTTTCGCTAGCCTCGCTCGACATCAAAACAACAGCGGCGTCATCGTGCGCCGCGCCAACACGAAAAAATTTATGGCCGACAAAAGCAGCAAGCAGCCCGAAGGCGTTCCCGGCAAATGGTACGTCGATACCACCTGCGTCCCCTGCAACTCCTGCATGGACGAGGCCGGCAACCTTCTCAAGTACAGCGCCGACGAATCGCACGTCTTCTTCGCCAAGCAGCCTTCCACGCCCGAGGAAGAAGGCGCGGCCCAGCGCGCTTTGGACATTTGCCCGACTGGCTCCATCGGCAACGACGGGGAGTAGTTCGCGTTTCCAATTTCCGCGCCCCCTCCGGTGGTGATTCGCCGGACGGGGCTTTTCCATCGCATCGCCATGTCATCATCTCTCGCCAACAAGTGGGTTCTCATCACCGGGGCTTCGAGCGGATTCGGGGAAGCCGCCGCGCTCGCCTTTGCCCGGGAAGGCGCACGGCTCCTCCTCGGTGCTCGCCGCGTGGATCGACTTGCACAAGTTGCCGCCGCCGCGCGAAAAGCCGGTGCCCCCGCCGCCCAGGTCCACGCACTCGACGTGACCTCGACACCCAGCGTGAACGCCTTCGCCGACTTCACCCGCCAGCACACGGACAAGCTCGACGTGCTGATCAACAACGCGGGCGGAGCCAAGGGCGCGGACACCGTGGCCAACGGCAAGGACGAGGACTGGGAATTCATGATGCAGGCCAACGTGCTGGGCGTGCTGCGCGTGACCCGCGCCCTGTTGCCGCAGCTCGTCAATAATTCGGGCAGCGCCATTATCAATGTCGGCTCCATCGCCGGGCGCACCGCCTACGAGGGCGGCTCGGCCTACTGCGCGGCCAAGGCGGGCGAACTGCAAATCACCCGCGCGCTGCGCTTGGAACTCAGCGGCACCGGCGTGCGCGTTTGCACGGTCGATCCGGGTCTGGCCGAGACGGAATTTTCCATCGTGCGTTTCAAGGGCGACACCGCGCGGGCCAAGAAAGTTTATGAAGGCGTGAACCCTCTCCAGGCTGTGGACATCGCCGAGACACTCGTGTGGGTGGCCAGCCGCCCCGCGCATGTGTGCATCGACGAATTGGTCATCAAATGCACCGACCAGGCGGCGATCTACAAGCTGCACCGGCGAACAGTTTGAGCCGTCGCGTCCGTCAACTTAATAGCTCTGCGGCGGCGTGATGTTCCGCCAGCTTTTCACCACGCCGTTCTCGAAGACCACTTCCGCCGACGTGTAGGGCATGGGCACGTAATCGTAATTGAGCGTCGCCGTCGGATAAACGTGGCCGTAACGACCGCCGTAAGACTGGTAGGCCCAATAGCGCTGCTCGCGCCAGACCGTGCCACTGTAAATCCACGTCGTCGTCGCACCCGCGCCGGATTCGCTGGCCATGATTTGCGAGGGCTGGCCCCACGCGACATAAACGGCGTCCATCGTCAGACCCACCTTGATTTCGCCGCGATCCACGAGGGCGCGCTGCTCCGGCGTGAGCGCGGCGTAGGCGGGGGATCGCTCCAGCTTCCGGGAATTGACGTTGCTCGTGGCGCAGCCCGCCGCAAGCAGGGCGAGGAATAAAAAATGCAGCGTGGTCTTCATGGTGATCATGGTGATGCCTTTCGCAACGGAGTGTCCGAGACAAAGCGGTTGAAGTAAAGACACCCGGCTCGTAACGTCGCGCCCAATCTTGTGAACGAACGGAAAAATATGAACTGGTTCTTCTTCGCGCTGCTCACCGTCGCCTCGTGGGGCGTCTATGGCTTGTTCCTGCACATCGGCAGCACCGGCATGGCGGACAAAGTGAATGGCCGCTACATGGCCTTTCTCTATGTCGGCTTCGCCTACTTCCTCGTCGCCATTATCGGCCCGCTCGTCATGCTCAAGATGCAAAATGGGCGGCTCGATTTCTGGAACTATCCCTCGAACGGACTCTGGTGGTCACTCCTCGCCGGCATCGTCGGCGCGGTCGGTGCGTTCGGCGTGCTGCTCGCGTTCGGTGCGGCTCCCGACCCGAAGCCGGCCTATGTGCCGGTCATCATGAGCATCATCTTTGCAGGCGCGCCCATCGTGAACGCCATCATCTCGATCATGTATCATCCGCCCGTCGGCGGGTTGGGCAGCATCAAGTGGCCCTTCTGGCTCGGCATCGCGCTGGCCGCAGCGGGTGGCGCGCTGGTCACGAAGTTTAAGCCCGACGCTCCCGCACCAGCCAAGGCTCCGGTCGCGCCCTCAGCCCAACGCTGATCGATGCCACCATTCAGCGCGTATCCCAAACGACTCGCCATCGGCACGAGCCAGTTCGACCAATTGCGCGCCCTGCTCGCCACGGTCTATGGCAGCAATCCGTTTTATACCGCAAAGTTGGACGGCGCTAACACCGGCAGCAAAATCCGGCACCTCGGCGATTTCACGGAATCCGTCCCCTTCACGACCAAGGCTGAGATCGTCGCCGATCAACTGGCTCATCCGCCCTACGGAACGAACCTGACCTTCCCCCTCGACCGCTACTCGCGCCTGCACCAAACGAGCGGCACGAACGGCGCGCCCATCCGCTGGCTCGACACGCCGGAGAGCTGGGAGTGGATGTTGCGCAACTGGGAGCAGGTCTATCGCGCGGCCGGCGTGGCGCGCGGCGACCGGATTTTTTTTGCGTTCTCCTTCGGGCCATTCCTCGGATTCTGGACGGCCTTTGAAGCGGCTGGGCGCGTCGGCGCGCTCTGCCTGGTCGGCGGCGCGATGAGCAGCGCGGCCCGGCTGCGTGCCATTTTCGATCACCAAGCCACGGTGCTTTGCTGCACGCCCACGTACGCCATGCGTTTGGCTGAGGTCGCGGCGGCGGAGCAAATCGATCTCACGAACTCGCCGGTGAAGCTCATCATCGTGGCGGGCGAACCGGGCGGCAGCATTCCCGCCACGCGGGCCAGGCTCGAGCAGCTCTGGCCCGGCGCGCGCGTCAGCGATCACCACGGCATGACCGAGGTTGGCCCGGTGACTTACGAATGTCCCGCGCGCCCCGGCGTGCTGCACGTCATCGAGACCAGTTATCTCGCCGAGGTCATTCATCCCGAGACGGGCCGGCCCATCGAGCATGGCGAGACGGGGGAACTAGTTTTGACCACGCTGGGCCGGGTCGGCTCGCCGCTGCTGCGCTACCGCACCGGCGATTTAGTGAAGCCCGCCCTCGACACCGTCTGCGAATGTGGCCGCTGCGATCTTGCATTGGAGGGCGGCATCCTCGGACGCACCGACGACATGGTGATCGTGCGCGGCGTGAACATCTACCCCAGCGCAGTCGAACAGATCGTGCGCGGCTGCGCGGCAGCGACGGAGTTTCGAGTGCGCGTGCTGACGAACCAGGCGCTGGCCGAGATCGAAGTCGAGGTGGAAACCAGCCCCGGAGCCGACGCCTCCGCCGTGGTGGAGCAGTTGCAGAATGATTTTGAAGGGGCGTTCCGGCTGCGCGTGCCGGTGACGGTCGTGGCCGAAGGCACGCTGCCGAGGCCGGAGGCGAAGTCGAAGAGGGTGTTGAGAGTTGAAGGTTAAAAGTTGAGAGCCGGAAATTTTTCCGCTCTCAACCTTCAACCCTCAACTCTTCCGGGCCACCAGGAACGAGTTGAACATCACGTAGCGCCACGGACCCAGATTGAGCGCGAACTCCACCGGTCCGGCCACGTAGCGGTCGGTGCATTCCACGCGCTGCACTGCGCAGCCGGCGCGCTCCAGGAAAAATTCCATCTCCAGCGCGTTGGTCGCCACGATGGCGTCGTCGTCGGGCGTGAAGGGCTGCTTGACGATGGGCGGCATCCGGTCAAAGCGCACCGTGTCCGGCGCGCTGCGCATCTGGGCGCGCTTGGCGCGGAGACGCTGCCAGTTGCGCAGCTTCTGGCCGAGGCCGCGCATTCGCGGGTGATAATCACGGAAGCCCAGCACGCGGAAAAAATTCGGGCTGGAGATCAAGATGTGCCCGCCCGGCGCGACCACGCGCACGAGGTCGGCGATGAAGGCTTCCGGCTCATCGACATGTTCCAACACATTGAGCGCACCGACGCTGGCGAAGTGACCGTCGGCGAAGGGCAGCCGCTTCCCGTCGTAAAGCTGGCAGCGGGGGCAGACTTTTTGGGCGCGCTCGATGTTGGGCTGCGAGACATCCACGCCGTAAGCCTCGAAGCCGGCCTCGTTCAAACGCGCCACCACCTGCCCCACCCCGCAGCCGACATCCAGCACGCGCGCGCCGGGCTGTACTGGCTTGAGCGTGTCGGCATACTTGGCGTAGAGCGCAGGATTCCACGCCGCGAGATGCTCGGCGTAGGCCTCGTTGTTTTTGTAGTAAGAGTCCTGGTGGCTCATGCCGGACGCAGGGCGGAACGGCGTGTGATCACGGCCACCACTCCGCATAGCAGTAGCGCGAGGGCGAAGGCGCTCCAACTGATGCCAGCCACCTTGAGGTCCGGCCGGTAGTGCCACTCGACGGTGTGCTGTCCCGCCGGCACCTGCACACCGCGCATGAAGAAGTTGCACCGCAGCACTTTGCCCGGCTGGCCGTCCACGGTGACTTTCCAATCCGGGTCGTAGTGATCGTTGACGAGGAGGAGGCCGGGCGTGGCGGCGGAGATGCGTTGCACGAAGTGCTTCGACTCGTAACTCAAGTACTCCACCGTGTTGGAGCCGCCCACAGCCGCCGCCGGCGGGGCCGAAACTTCCTCATTCACGAGCACGACGGCTTCCGGGTTAAACGCCGGATTGGCCAGCGTGGCCAGCGTGCTCGTCTGGTTGGTGCTGACCTGCCATTGCGAATAAACTTTCGCGCGGGGCAAGGCTCCGGTGAATTCAATGAGCGCGAACGGGCCGGCCTGGTTGGTCTCGACGACATAGAAACTCGTGCCCGGCTTTTGATTGAAGGTGAAGGACAGGGCGTCGCGAAAACGCTTTTGCTGCGGGTCCAGTTGCTGATTCAACCCATCGGCCATGCCGGTCACGCCGAGGATGTAGCGGGTGTTGGTGAGCTGCCACTTGCGCACGATGTTGGTGCCCACGTAGCCGAGGTAGGTCAATTTTTCGCCGGAAACCCGCCCGCCCTCGTTGGGCACGTCGAGCGTCTGCACGTTGTAATACTGGAACTGATGCTGAAGCCATTCCGCCTGGTAATAGCGTTGCAGGAAGTCGAGCTGCTTGTTGCCCTGGAACGGCGCGATGGTCACACGATGCTCCCAGCGTTTGTCCGCCAGGAGGTCCAGGACCGGGTTGGCTCCGTAACGGCTCCGGTAGTCGTAGTACTGCAGCCACGGCGCATTGGCGCGCGCGAGGTCGCCAAACAGAATCAAGCCGAGCAGCACGCCCGCCCCGAGCGCGCGCCGGCCGCGAAACATTCCGGACTGCAAGGCCAGCACGGCCCCGACGGATATGGCGAGCACGAGGGCGAAGATCCCGACTTCACGGATGCTGAACTTCGCCACCTCGGCAGCCGGGGCCGCCGAACCAATCGCGTTTTCGCCCATCCATTTCACGAGGTCGGATTTCGTGGAGGAGTAGAGCAGCCAGCCCACGGCGGCGAGCGCGACGGCTGCGAGGCTGGAGTACTTCCAGAGCTTTTCCCAATTCAGATCGACGGCCGGAGCAGCCGGAGCGGGACTGGGACCAGGACGGGCCGGCTTGGTCTCGCTCAGATATTCCCGCACCATTCCTTGCAGTCCGTAGGCGAAGAGGATGAGCAGCGTCATGTGCGCCGGGTGCATGAACTTCATCGGGTTGCGGATGGTGGACATGTAGGGCAGCGCGTAAAAAAACTGGTAAAACGGCGCAAACCGGCCCCAGCCAAGAATCACTCCCACCACGCCCATCGCGGCCCAGAACCAGATCACCTTTTTCTCCACGGCGGAATAGGTCTGGGACTTGCGGCTGAAGGTGCGCGCGAATGCCCAGGCGGCGATCAGCACGACCAGCACGCCGGCGTATTCACCCGCGCCCGAGGACCGCCACTGGGTCTGGCGCAAATAATTCGCGGCCTGCTGCTGCACCTGCGGGTCGGGATTGCGGAGTTGCTTTTGAAGCTCGGCGATTTGCGGATCGCTGCCCACGCCGCCCCAGTACTCGCCGCCGTCGGGAGTGTCCATCCGGTAGCCGAACAACCCCGGGATGATGACGCGCAGAATTTCCGCCTTGGGCAGACTCCACATGGTCGCACCCGCCCAGCGGCGCTCTTTTGATTCCACGTTCTGCTCCATGTCGGCCTTGCCCGTGATCTGGGTGCCGATGAGGCTCTTGACGGTGACAAAGGCGATGAAAAAAGCGAACACGGCCAGCACCGTGACCATGGCGACGCCCCGGATGATTTTCCTGGCCCAAGAGCCATCGCCCA
>JAYVWQ010000278.1:0-4185 GCA_043785945.1 Akkermansia sp. | reverse complement strand
GGAAAACTTCACCTTATACCAGCCGCTCGACGGAGGATTGAAACGGTCCATTTGAATCCCCTCCGGCTGATGCGCCCCGATGACCCCGGTGAGCACCGCGACGGAATCCGCATCCGCGTCGAAATGCGCGGCCCGGTAGCAGTTCCCAAAATCATCGCGAGGATTCCCCACGACACTCGTGGCGAGGCCCGGCGCGACCTGAAGCCCCTTGAGCGGAACCGCGCAATGAGCGGCGATGGCACTTTGCAACGTCCCCTGCTTCACCGCCGCCTCGCGCCATGTCTTCGACTCCGGTTTCGTCGGCGATGCCACGAGCGCCTTGTGCAAAGCTCGATCGGCAGATTGCAGATACTTCGCCATCTGGACGTGCGAGATGTCCAGAGCGCCCGCCACTTTATCGAACCCAAATTGTTGCCCATCCTCCGGCAGCGAATCCTTCACGCGCAGCAGCGGCAGCCCGAGCAAATCGCGGAGCGTGTTCTCATACTCCACGCGGTTCATGCGCCGCACCGCAGTGCGCCCGCCGCCCGCGGACATCGTGCGGGCCTCGGCGGCGGTCAGTTGTTTCGTCAGCGTGGCCAGGAAGTCCGCGCGTGCCGCTTCCGACGGACGCGCTTTTTTCTTGGGCGGCATCTCGCCGGACTCGATCCGGTCCAACACCTGCACCCATTTGGCTAAATGATCCGGGTTCGCGAAGTCCGTCGGGAGCGCCGTGATGTCGAACCCGCCCTTCTTGTCCGTCGCATCATGGCAGTCCGTGCAGTGCCGTTCGATGAAGGCCCGCATCCCTTTGTCCGCCGCGCAGAGCGGAGCTTGGGAGTCGAGTGCAAAAAGCAGAGCCACGCTGGCCAGTGGCACGAAGGTGTTTCGCATACGTGATTTCATCATAACTCGTCAGCCCCGCATTCCCAGCGACAGAGAGCCAGTCAGAGACGGTAGCCCGTGGTCATAAATTCAGATGCTGCGGGTGGTGCAGGTCATCATTTTCACCAGGCAGAAATTTACCAAGCAAGCCACTTGATCCGGCAGTGCGGCGCGGCGGTCGGGCTGCTTCCTGACCGAAGAGCGACAGTCTCAATGTGGAGAGAACGGCGCGGGCGCCTCCCGCTTGTTTTGAGGAATTGGCGGCGGGTGTTCATGGTTGTTCGGAAATTACTGGTTCACCGTGACAGATTCAAATTCAGCCGTCGTGGACGCGAAGGTGTTGCCGGAGCAGGTGAATAGACCGAGGCGGCTCTGACCATCGAAGGTGGCCGTGTGAGTCAACAGTGGTTCGCCCCAGCTCTGGCCGTCGGTGGACGTGAAAACGTGAATCTGCCGGCCCGTTCGCATGAGTTTGAAATGGATGGGCAAGGTTACTTGGCCAAGTTCCTTCGCGCGGCTTTCGTCCGGGCCGACTTTGTCGCGCCAGCGGAAGACGAGCTTGCCGGTGGCCTCGACCTGGATGAGCGCGTAGCGGCCACAGCCTTCGGTGAGCGATTCGCGCAGCATCAGGCCCGCTGCGGTGGACGGCCGGGAATCCCATTGATACGAGGGGCCGCCGACGTTGGGCGCGAGACTGGTCAAGCGGGCGGAAATCGTGGCATCTTCGCCGATCGCTTGGCTGGCATAGGCGCCCTGATCTTTCCTTCGCTCCCAAAAGCCGGTCATCGAGTGACCGCAGCCGGTGAGAGTGAAGCGGCCATCCACCACCGACACGGAGCCGGAGATGGGCGGCGCGCTGAGTTCATCGAAGCTCCAGCCTGCCGGCAGCGTGGCCGGTGTGACCGTCACCGCGCAGGTCTGCCGCACCTTGCCGATGGTGGCCGTGATGGTGCAAGTGCCGGGCTGCTTCGCGGCGACGATGGCGCTCTGCTCGCCGATGTGCCGCACCTCCGCCACCGTCGGGTCGGTGCTGGTCCAAATGACTTCGCGCTCGAACGTGTCCATCGGTGCCAGCGTCGCGTTGAGGGTGGCGCGGGCGTGGGCCGCGAGGCGCAAGGAAGACTGGTCGAGGGCCAGGCTGGCGACGGCGACCTCGGGCCGGCAGTGGATGGACTCGTTCAATTCCAGCGTGGAAATTTGCCCGCCCGCTTTTTCATCCGCCGCCGTCACGCGAAGTTGATAGAGATTAAACTTCACCGGCTGGGCGATGGAAAATTCGCGTCGCGTCACCTGCTCGCTGAAAGTTGGAGCGTCTTGCAAATCCAGCCGCGTCCAAGTGCGGCCATCATTGGAACCCAGCAACTCCAGCGTGCGCGGCAGGCGTTCCCTTTCCCGACACACCACGGCGTACGAAGTCACGCGCGATTGCCGTCCGTCAGCATACTGGCACTGAATCCAACTCGACGCGGCCTTGTCCAGCCACGCTGTTTTCTCGTCACGGTCGAACGCCTTGCTCGCCGCCATCGTGGCATCTGCTGCACCGCTGGCGGTGATTTGAGCCATGCCCACTTGAGCATAGTAGGCGGTGTTGAAAGTAAGATTCGCCGGGCGTCCCCGGCCCGCCACCATCAAGTCTTCCAGCGCCGTCTCGACCGCGGCTTTCGCTCCCTTTTTCAGAACCAAATACGAATGCCCCTGTTCCCCACCCGCGCGCCAGGTATTGAGGCCGGTGGCGGCATCCACGACATTGCGGCCCCGGCTCACGACCTCATACCACGGTGCCGCACCCCGCACGGCGACGAGGCAGGAAACCGGGTCCCAACTCAGCCGGTCGCCCGCGAAACCCACGCCCGGATAAGCCGCGTAAGCCATCGTCAGCGGATTGTGCTCCGGCAGTTCGTAAGTCACGCGCCGCCCCGAACTGGTCGAGCCGCCCTCGCCGTTGAACAGCATCGGCGTCGGCCATTTTGCACACACCAGCGCGGCGGAGGCCGGGTCTTTGAGGAAGTTATACTCGGCATCCTTTTTGTTCGCATCCGGCGGGTAGTGGCCGCCCATGACGTGCAGCAGTTTCACCTTTTTCGCCACCAGCGCCCCGCCATCCAGAGTACTCGCCGCGTCCGCGCCTGACTGGAGCAGATTCGCCATATTCCGCAGCGGCCCCACGGCGACGATGACCACGCTCCCATCCGGCTGCGCCGCCAAAATCTGACGATACAAAACCAGCGCATCCGGGTAGTCCGCACTGGCGGGAAGCCGATGCGGAAAGCGTTTCACCAATTCCGCCGGAAATCCGGCGTTGGCGAGAAATCCCGCGTCCTTCAGCGTGCCCACCGGAATCTCGGGACGCGCAAACCAAGTATTGATGCCGTCCAGACACGGCGCGATGGCCTCCGAAGAAATGCACCCCATCGTGGCGAGCAGCCGCGCCTCCCCGCGTTCCACCGCGCCGTGCAGAATAAACAGCGCGCCCACATCATCGCAGTCCCCGCCCATGTCCGTGTCGAAGATGACATTCACCGGCGCGTCAGCGGCCCGTCCCGCAGAGGCGGCGATGCACAGCTCGAAGGTCGCGACCAAAAGCAGACGAAAATGAAAAATCATAAACACATTCTACGGGATCAATTCGCTTTCTTGTCACGACCTGCGCCCGGCTTCAATTGCTTCGCGAAAAATTCGTTCACCATCGGGGCGAGGCCGGGGCGGTTGCGAAAGCCGTGGCCCGCGCCCTTCACGACGAAGAAGGTGGAATCCACGCCGGCTTTCTTGAGCGCGGCCTGAAGCAGTTCGCTCTGGCCGATGGGCACGTTCTCCGCCGCGCGCTTCACTGCAAAATCGAAAAATCCGTTGGCCCGAGCTTGAGCGCCTCGACGCCGCTCCGCAGCTTGCCATCGCGCTCGGTGTCCTTTTCGATGCGCTGCCACTTGGGGTCGGCAAGGAAGGCGCCGATGGATTTCTGAATCGCGTCGAGGCTCTCACCCGCGAGCAGCACGACGAATTGGCCGTTGCCGTCCGCGTCTTTCTTCTCCGCGACCCACCAGCCGAGGCTGTGCAAACCGTGCCGCTCGTAAATGGGAACCGCGAAATCGCGCCAGCGATTGCGGAATGCATCCAGTTTGCCGGGGAGCACGGAGTAAATGCGCAGGTCGAATGCGCGCGGGGTTTTTGCGGGTGTGAAATCAAACGTCGCGCTCACATCCACGGCGAATGGCAGCGCGACGATTTTGTCCACCGTCTTGCCATGCTTCTTGTTCGAGGCGGCATAGCCTGCTTTGAACTGCGCGTCCGCGCCGAACTCCTTTTCCTGCCTCTGCAATTCAT
>JAYVWQ010000277.1:0-6143 GCA_043785945.1 Akkermansia sp. | reverse complement strand
CACTCCGGGGTCTTGCTGCCCATCGCGCGACGCAAAAACCATCGCCCACGCGTCGCCATTTCAGCCGTCCCTTCGAGACACGTCGTAGAGCGACTAACTAATCACCGAGGTGCGCTCCGGCAAATTCGTCAGCTCTTTGCGTGAGGCCACGACTTCATCCACGAGTCCGAAGGCCTTGGCTTCGAGGGGGGACATGAAGTTGTCGCGGTCGCAGGCCTTCTCGACGACGTCGTAGGGCTGGCCGGAATGTTTGGCGAGAATCTCGTTCAGGCGTTGTTTGAGCTTGAGCATGTACTTGACCCGAATTTCCACATCCGTGGCCTGGCCTTCCGCGCCGCCGAGCACCTGATGAATCATGATGTTGGCGTTGGGCAGGGCGTAGCGCTTGCCCTTGGTGCCGCCGGCGAGCAGGACCGCGCCCATGCTCGCGGCCTGGCCGATGCAGTAGGTATTCACGTCGCAGGTCATGAACTGCATGGTGTCGTAGATGGCCAGCCCGGCCGTGACGCTGCCGCCGGGCGAGTTGATGTAGAGATGAATGTCCTTCTTCGGGTCGGTCATCTGGAGGAAGAGGAGCTGGGCGATGATGACGTTGGCCACCATGTCGTCGATGGGCGTGCCGAGAAACACGATGCGGTCCACGAGCAGGCGCGAATAGATGTCGTAGCCGCGTTCGCCGCGCCCAGTCTGCTCGATGACGTGTGGGATGAGAAAATTTTGCATAATTATTTCACTGAAATTTCAGCGCGCGCGGAACGTAGCGAACGCCCTTGGGGGCGTCAAGGAACGCGCCCGAGCGGTGAAGCGCGGAGTTGGTGCTTGGTTTTCCGGCGACTGCCTCTCTAGGCTGCGCGCGTTTTTCTTATGGTATTGAAGCTGTTCAACACGTTGTCGCGCTCGGTGCAGGAATTCACGCCGCTGGATGCCGCCGGTAAAAATGTCGGCATGTACTGCTGTGGCCCGACGGTGTACGACTACGGGCATATCGGGAACTTCCGCACCTTTGTCTTCAGCGATCTGGTGCGGCGTTATCTGGAGTTCAAGGGCTTCGCCGTGCGCCACGTCATGAACATCACGGACGTGGAGGATAAAATCATCCGGCGCGTGCGCGAGACGGGCAAGTCATTGCGCGACTACACGGGCTTCTACGAGGCGGAGTTCCTGAAAGACCTCGGCGAACTGCGCTGCCTGCGTCCGCACGATCTGCCGCACGCCACGGACTTCATCCCCGAGATCATTGCCTTGATCGAGAAGCTCATCGCGCGCGGCATCGCCTACCAGGCGGCGGATGGATCGGTCTATTTCAGCATCGAGAAGTATCGCGGCTGCGGCTGTCACTACGGCCAGCTTGTGAAGCTCAACTTCGAGGAGATGCGCGTCGGCGAGCGCGTGAGCACCGATGAGTATGAAAAGGAATCGCTGGCCGACTTCGCGCTCTGGAAGGCGCGCGTGCCGGACGACGGCGTGGTCTTTTGGGGCAGCCCGTGGGGCCAGGGGCGGCCCGGCTGGCACATCGAGTGTTCGGCCATGAGCATGAAACTGCTCGGCGACAGCTTCGATCTGCATTTGGGCGGCGAGGACTTGGCGTTCCCACATCACGAGGACGAGATCGCGCAGAGCGAAGGCGCGACCGGGAAGCCGTTCGTGAAATACTGGCTGCATGGAGCGCACCTGCTCGTGGAGGGCAAAAAGATGAGCAAGTCGCTCGGCAATTTTTTCACGCTCCGCGATCTGCTGGCGAAAGGGTTCACCGGACGTGAAGTGCGTTATCTGCTGCTCACGGCCAGCTACCGGGAGACGTTTAATTTCACGATCGAAGGACTCGGCAATGCGCGTACGTCGCTGGCCAGAATTTGGGAATGTCTTTCCAAGCTCATCGAGATTGAGCAACAGGCTCAAGGGCAACGCAGTCATGGGCCGGACGTGAACTTGATCAAACAGGTTGAGAACGAACTAGATGACGATCTGAATATCTCGGGCGCGTGGGGAATAATCTTCGACTGGATTCGTGAAATGAACCGTCGAGTCGCGGCAAATCATTTGAGCGCTGATGAAGCTTCTGTGGCTCTTGCGACATGGGGCACCATCGACAAAATTTTCGGCTTAGGCTTTCCCACATCTGACAATATTACGACTGAAGAGTTGGCAGGACGGTTCGAGTTCAAATCCTTACTCGAAGAGCGTAAAGCCGCGCGTCAGGCGAAAGACTTCAAAAGGTCCGACGCCATTCGCGACGAATTGAAAGCCAAGGGCTGGATCATCGAAGACACGCCCAAGGGGCCGCGTTTGAAGAAAATCTGAGCGGGGTTGCAGGGCGAATCAGACTTCATCCACCGGCCACGATCCGGACAATCTCCAACCGGTCTCCATCGCGCAGTTCGCGCTGCGCGAATTCCGAGGGCGCGACAGCCTCGCCGTTGTGTTCCACCACGACGCTGCGGGGGAGAAGGTTTTGTGCGCGCAGAAATTCCTCCAGCCCGCAAGGCAGTTGTGCCGTCACGGACTGACCATTGGCGATGATCGTTCCCATCTTCATTCAAGTGAGCGTGAGGAAGCTGACCTCGGGCGGGCAGTTGATTCGCAATCCAAGAACATTCCCCACGCCCTTCGTAATGTGCAGCCAGCGGTTGTTCCAGCGGTGCAGTCCTTCCACAAACCGTTTGTCCTGCACGGGCGCGAAGGGCGTGCCGAGGAGCGGAAGGCGCAATTGTCCACCGTGGGTGTGGCCGGAGAGCATGAGGTCCCAAGGGTGCGCGAGCAGGGCGTCTTTGGTGTCGGGATTGTGGGAGAGCAGCACGGTGGGCTGCGGTGCAAGCGGAGAGCGGAAGGCCCTCGCGGGATTGAAACTGCCGGACCAAAGGTCGCCCACGCCGACGAGGTTCAGCTTCCACTCGCGCACGCGCACGGTGGTGGCGGTGTTGTGCAGAAGCGTCAGTCCGCTGCGCTGGAGGAGTCCGGTGATCCACTGCTCGTCAGCGTGGCCGCCATGCCCGCCCGCCCAGCGTCCACCGTCGTGGTTGCCCAGAGTCGCGTAGGTGGGCGCGGCGGCGGGCAGGCGCTGGAGAATTTCTTCGTAGGCCACCCCGTTGTCGATCTGCTTCGTGATGAAATCGCCGGTGACGCAGATCAAATCAGGCTTCCACGCAAGGCCGAGCGAGACGGCCGCGTTGATGTAATCCAGGCTGACGGCGGGTGAAGCGTGGAAGTCCGAGAGGTGGAGCAGTTTCAAGGGGGCGCGTGTTTCGGCTGCGGGCACCGTCAGCGGAATGGTGAAACGTCCCGTTTGCAATCGCTCGGCCTCGATAAAGCGCGCGTAGCCCAGCGTGCCGACGGCGGCAACAGAAACGCCGCCGAAAAATCGGCGGCGTGAGATTTTTAATCGTGGGGTCTTCATCGCATCGCGAGATGCGCGCCCGCGACTACTTCATCAGCAGCATCTGGCGGGCGCGCTTGATGGCCGAGTTGAGCCGGCGCTGATAGTGCGCGGGCAGTCCGGTGTACTTGCGCGGCAGGATGCGGCCCTGATCGGTCACGAAGGTGCGGAGCAGGTTGACGTTCTTGAAGTCGAGCGCATCGACGGTGAAGTCAATTTTCGGCTTCGGGCGCGGCGTGCGGCGCTCGGTGGAGGCGGTGCGCCCGTCGCGCTTCTTTTTGTCCGTATGAGTTTTGCGTGGCATAGGATTACTTCACTTCCTTGTGCAGGGTGTGGCGGCGGAGGGCCGGATTGTATTTCTTCAGCTCGAGCTTCTCGGGCTTGAGCTTTTTGTTGCGGGTGGTGGTGTAGCGGGAAGGAGACTTGCCCTCCTTGCGCGCCTCCGAACATTCGATGGTGATGATTTCGCGAGCCATAAATTATTCTTTCTCCTTGGGTTTCTCCTCGGCCTCTTCCTCGTCGCCGGCGGTCTCGGTGTCGTTGCTGCCGACGCTGTCCACGCTGCCGAGCGCGCCGAGGCGGCGCTGACGGAGCGCGCCATCGCGCTCGAGCTGGGCCTGGGCTTCCACGGTGAAACGGGTCCAGGGAATCGCTTCCAAGCGGGCCTTGGGAATTTGCTTCCCGGTCAGTTCGCAGGTGCCAAAGGTGTTTTTCTCGATGCGCTTGAGGGCTTCCTCGATTTCGTACATCGCGTCCTGATCGGAGGACAAAAGGCTGAGAGCGAAGTCGCGGTCGAAATTATCCGTGCCCGAATCGGCCATGTGCAGGCTGTAGCCCGCCATCTCCTCGGCGGATTCCTTGGCCAGCCCGTTCATCTGCGAGACGAGCCGTTCGCGCAGGTCAATGAGCATGTCGTAGTAGGGACGCCACTCCGGCTTGATCTTGACCAGACCGGAGCCGTTGCGCGCCATCGGGGGAATACTTTTGCCGAGCGAGTGCCCCAGAATCGACGCCGCCGTGGCGGTGTGGACCTTGGGCTTGGCGCTGGGCGCATCGCTTTTCTTGGCGCTAGTTTTCTTTATGCTCACGAGTCGAAATCTTTTTTGGTCTCCCCGGAAATCACGGAAAAAACCTCAGTTCTAAATTTAAGAGTGGGCGAATGTATCAAAGGAAAGTGAGAACACCACAAAAATTTTCCACCGGGATCAGGCCCGAAAAACGGGCGCTTCTTGACAGTCGCCCGCGCGGTCCCGAATGTCCGCCGCGCTCATGAAACCGCCCGCTGCCAATTGGAAATCCATCACCCTCACCTTCGTTCTGTCCGTGTTTTTTTATTTCCTCGCCTACGGCTGGATCAGCCGCTGGCAAACCGGGCGGGGTCCCTGGCAGGTGGAGTTCACCACCAATCAGGTTGGAGTCGCGCAAATCATCATCACCCAGCCAGCCTTGGGATTTTCCAACATCACGGTGCGTTTCGAGGGGGAAACGCTCGCGCCAACCAACCACACCGGACTGGTGCTGTTCAGCAAGCCGAGACAGCCCACGCCCTTTGGAGAATTGATTTACGATGACCTCATGCAGCAGCCCGGCGTGATCACGCTCGACCTTTTCGGGCACGAGGTGGAATTGCTGCCGAAGTATCTCATCCTGAATCGCCAGCCGGTGAACTGGACGAACGGTGCCGTCATCACCCTTGCGGCCACGAACAAGATTCCGCCCGGCACGCCCCGTCCGGCCAAGGGCGGCTACCGGAAGTGACGCGCCGCACGGTGCGCCTGCTTCAAGCCGCTTTTTCCAGCACGAAATATTTCTGCGCCACCCACGGCGCTCCGGTGGCCACGATCGCGCGCACGACAAACCCGGCGCGCGTCACTTCCTCGGTGAACTGCACCAGCGTGGGCTGCTGATCGTATTTCGGTTTGCGCCCCTTCAGAGCCTTGATCATGCGGCGCACCGTGCCGAAGGCGTGGTAGTCGAAGAAGGAGATGATCAGATACTTCCGCGTCACCCGGTGAAACTCGCGGAGGAAATTCTCTCGCTCCTGCGGCGAGGCGATGTGGTGCAAGAGTCGGTTGCAGAAGACGCCGTCCACCGAACCGTTCGCCAAGGGCAGCTTGGAGGCGTCGGATTGCAGGCAATGGATTTTCAAGCCCGCCTTGGCCGAGCGCTCATGGGCATATTCGAGAATCTCGAAGGCCACATCCGCCTCGATCAACTGTCGGTTGGGCGCCAGCACCTTGGCAAAACGGCCCGCTCCCGAGGGCACGTCGATGAGGCTGTGGCAGTCCGGGAGCGCGTCAAAAATCTTGGCCACGGCCTTTTGCTCACGCGCATTAATGCCCCGGCGCGAGCCGGTCTCGAAACGTTCGGCGTAAAGCCGGGCGCGTTGCGCGTGCTGCATTCTTTGCCGGTATGTTTTCGCTTCCGCCATGTGCGCGGAGCTTAGGAGCGGGGCCGGACCGGCACAACGCTTTTGAAAAACTTTGCCGGGCCGGGACCGATCGGAATACGAATAGTCATTACGACGACGCCACCGCCGCGCTGAACGCCCAACGCGGCGTGTTGTCAGAACCAGAAACATGGAACGACTGCTTGTTGATCCAAGATACGCCCCGGCTTTTGCCGCGCGGGGTTGGAGCAGTTTCGCGTCTGTCTTCGCCCACTTCCTGCCCGACTACGCCCGCCTGCGCAAGATGACCGTGCAGCGCGTCACGGTGCCCGCGTCGTCGGGCGAGGTGGACGCGTTCTTCAAGCTCTACCATCTGCGGGC